>NZ_JAUBQS010000042.1:0-50915 GCF_036701355.1 Microcoleus sp. Pol12B3 | reverse complement strand
CCAAGCCGAACCCTTATACCAACGTTCTCTGACTATCCGCGAGAAACTATTTGGCTCTGAGCATCCTGATGTGGCCGCTAGCCTCAACAATTTAGCAGAAATGTACCGACAGATGGGGAACTACGCCCAAGCCGAACCCTTATACCAACGTTCTCTGACTATCCGCGAGAAACTATTTGGCTCTGAGCATCCTGATGTGGCCGGTAGCCTCAACAACTTGGCGGAAATGTACCGACAGATGGGAAACTACAGGCAAGCCGAACCTTTATACCAACGTTCTCTGGCTATCTCGGAAAAAGCACTTGGCTCAGAGCATCTTGATGTGGCCACCAGCCTCAACAACCTGGCATTACTGCACACAGATATGGGAAACTACAGGCAAGCCGAACCTTTATACCAGCGTTCTCTGGCTATCTCGGAAAAAGCACTTGGCTTAGAGCATCCTGATGTGGCCACCAGCCTCAACAACCTGGCTGTGCTTTACCTACAGATGGGCAACTATACCCAAGCCGAACCCCTGTATCAACGTTCTCTAGCAATTCTGGAGAAAGTATTAGGCTCCGAGCATCCTGATGTAGCCCAAAGTCTCAATAACCTAGCTTTGCTTTACCATACTCAAGAAGACATCTCGCGTGGGGTTGAATTTTTGGCTCGTGGTGTGAATCTCCAAGAACAACATCTTGCTATCAACCTCACCATTGGCTCTGAATCTCAAAAACGTGCCTATATGGACACTTTTTCACAGGGAACATACTGGGCCGTTTCTCTGCACATCCAAGACGCACCCAACAACCCCGACGCTGCACGGCTTGCCCTCACTACGGTTTTACGTCGCAAAGGTCGCATCTTGGAAGTTCTCACCGACAGTCTCATCACCCTGCGTCAGAACCTCACAGAGGAAAACCAACAATTACTTGACCAACTGGTTGCCACTCGCAGCCAACTTGCTGCCTTGATTTTCAATAAACCTGAAAACCTTCCCCTGGAACAATATCGCAATCAAGTTGCTACGCTGAAAAGCCAAGCTGAAAAACAGGAAGCAGATTTAGCGCGTCGTTCGGGTGAATTCCGCAAAGTTTCTCAACCTGCAACCATTGAAGCAGTTCAAAAACTTATTCCTCAAAATGCGGCTTTAGTTGAATTGGTGCTTTACAAACCTGTTGATGCCAAAAATTTCAAATTAGAAAACGCCCGTTATGTCGCTTATATTCTCAACTCTTCCGGTAACATTCAATGGGTGGATTTAGGGGAAGCAGAACCCATCAATCAAGCCGTTACCGAATTTCGCCAAGCCTTGCAATCTCAGTCTCCCACTATCCAAAAAATTGCCCGCAGTCTCGATGAAAAACTCATGCAACCGATTCGTCAGCGTTTGGGCAATACTCGCACAATTTTAATTTCTCCCGATAGCCAACTTAACCTGATTCCTTTCGCCGCTTTAGTGGATGAAAATAACCGCTATTTAGTCGAAAAATATGCGATTACTTATCTCGGTTCTGGACGCGATTTATTACGCTTGCAAAATCCCGTTGCCAGTCGTTCTAATCCTATCCTACTAGCTAATCCCGACTATAGTAATCCCGGCTCGGTGCAAGTACCGAGTGCAAACCGAGGTAATAATACCCGACGTTCCAGCAATTTAGCCCAAATCCAATTCGGCGCTTTACCCGGTACGCTCAAAGAAGCCGAAGCTATTGCACCTCTACTATCTGGTGTACAACAATTAACAGGTTCCCAAGCCACAGAAAACGCCATCAAACAAGTCAAAAGCCCTCAGATTCTGCACATTGCCACCCACGGCTTTTTCTTAGAAGATGTGGAATTAGTCGCGCCGTCAACCGGGTTGAGTCGAAGTCTTTTGGTGGAACCCGATTTTAGCATTACACCCCGCCGTCCGGTAGCAGGAAATCAAGAAAATCCGTTACTGCGATCGGGTTTAGCGATGGCAGGTTTTAATATTCGTAAAAGTGGCGATGAAGATGGCGTTTTAACGGCGATGGAAGCTGCGGCACTGAATTTATGGGGTACGAAGTTAGTCGTGTTATCTGCTTGCGAAACGGGGGTGGGAGACGTGGCGAATGGTGAGGGTGTTTTTGGTTTGCGCCGTGCGTTTGTCATAGCAGGTGCGGAAAGTCAGGTGTTGAGTTTGTGGAAAGTTGATGATGAGGGAACTAAGGATTTAATGGTGAATTATTATCGCCGTTTGTTGCAGAATGAAGGGCGTTCTTCTGCGTTGCGCGAGATTCAGTTAGAAATGTTGCGCAGTGAAAATTATCAGCATCCTTATTATTGGGCGTCTTTTATTCCTTCTGGTGATTGGACTCCGATGGGGGCAGTGTCGCAAAAGTTAAAGTAGATATCTCCTAAAAAGAATCAAGAGTTTTGAGATAGATGTAGGGGCGTACTACAGCACTTTGGTTAACAATTAGGTACAATAGTAGAGGTGGTAAAAAAGAGAAAAATGAAACCCTACTCCCTAGATATGCGTCAAAAGATCGTTGACACTTACGAGGCAGGTAACACCTCTATTCGGAAAGTAGCAGAAAGATTTCAAGGAGCGTAAAAGTACGGTACAAGCACTACTAAAGCGAAAAAAAGAGACAGGAAGATTACTCCTAGGGCGTCGGTTCAGTCTCAGGAGTTGACAAAACAAACTGGAAATGATATGTGAATTGAGAAGCCTGTTAAATTCTCACAATCAGGAAGAAGGAAGAAACCTTATGCGCCCTCACGATGGCACCCAGATTGTCTCTGGCAGTTACGACAAGACGGTGCGGCTGTGGGGGGATATTTCCTTGGAGGGGTTATTGCATAGGGCTTGCGACCAACTCCGCTATCACTCTGTCTTGGTTGAACCTGAAACCGATCTTGCCAGGGAAGCAAAGAAGACTTGTCAGCGATACAAAGATCCTTAAAATGACAATTTTTACCCCAATTTCTGGCTTTTCTTCCTAACTTGATTTCCTTTTTTGTACACAATCCCTAACTAATTGACCACTATGTAAGGCCAAAAGCTTCAGTAGTAAGACAAAAAACGCAGTGTCCTACAAAGTTGTTTTACACTGTTGTGAGACAACTCCGTAAGACATCTCGGAAAGACCCCATTAAAACAAACACTACAGCTTCGGTACAGTACAACTAAAGGCTGGCTATACAAACTATTTTTGGGATACTCAGATTTAAGGAATTAAACATCACCGCGTCCAAACGGGAAAATTGTACGAATCAGCAAGAAGAGCAACAGCGAAGGTTAATAAAATGGATGAACTCGTCAAAAAAATAGCTGCTTTGGGTTTACCAGGTATCATCCTGGTAGTAACGATGGCTGCGACAGGTTTAACAGGAGCGGCTGCAATCACAGCAGCTCTAGCATTTCTAGGCGGCCCAGCAGGAATGCTCGGAGGCATTGCCGTACTAGGTTTAACGGGATTGATTGCAGATGCCTTAACAAAAGTAGGGTTAGAGGACTTGCTGACAGCAATTTATTGCCAAAGGCGCTTATCTGAGCCACACGGGAAACTTTTAGATGAGATTGAGCAATTATCCCTGTTTGATGGCGATATCAAAGAAAGGCTCAAGCAAACTGTGACAGATGGATGTGGCTGTTCAGCAGCCAGCGCTGCAAACATTTCAGATGTTACCCTTGAGGCTCGCGCCATTTTAGAAGCTGTCCCAGGAATGACACCAGCACACCACAGGGATTTTAACAGTTCCAATCCGATTATCAGACTTAGGGATGGAACAGCCGTTAGGGCTTGGAAAAACCCCCTCGGCGTTGACCACATTTTTTTAGCAGATCCCGATGGCAAAATGATTTACGGTGGCTTTGTGGGCTGGATTCACAGTGAAGGATTGAATCAAGCGCTCTCGCAAATGAGAAAAAACTTGACATAAACTAGATAGGGTGGAAAGCATACTGTAATAAAACTTAACTTTTCAGCTACTAGCATTTCTGCTCTTATCAAGAGCTAAGGGCAATCGAGCAGAAACTTAAAGGCTAAATCACTGAGAATTTACTAAGCGTTGCAACTTCAGAGACATTTACAGTATAATGTTGTTGGACATCAGCCCAAGCTTTTAGAAAGAGAGCATTAATGTTTTCCCACAAATCAGCACGGCTGTATCCACCCAGCACTCATACATCTCTCTAAAATTCTGCTAGTCATCTTGTTTTGCAGGCGCTTTTTTTCTTAACGCCTCACAACCAAGAATCGGCTTTCCGATTAATCATAATAAAACGACCTATACAGGAGCCCTAACTAGGAGCTCCTTTTTTTTGGCTCGTTTCTAGAGCAGAGCGAAGTGAGAGCTGGTTGCAAAATCCAATCAACAAGGAGACTTTGAAATAGACAAAAAAGGTTACAAGAGTCAAAGCAATAATTGAATAAAACACCCTTGACCGGGGCAGATTACTGTCCCGGCTTTTTTATTTTTTTCGAGGAGTTGCTAACAGAAACTCAAGTCTAAATAGCGTGATAAGTATTCTGACAGTTATTTATCACGCTTGAACTAAAGCTTGAGGCTGTGAAGGCTTATTAGCAAGAGTTTCACCGCATTTATTTGCTTATATCTTAATAGATAAAGAGCAAAAAGAGTGCCATTTATTTGATGTTAAAGTGTAATATATCACACCCAAAAGGAGTAAGAATGAACAAACTCATCAATACCGTACCGCAAAGTTTGGCTGAGGTTTATCGCCTCTACGAGCAAGAGTTAACGGCAAAAAATATTCAGGCAAAAAATCATCAATTAGCTCTTCTGCCAACGGCTTTATTTCGATATCTTTTACCTAAGTATGGCTTGCCTTTCCCGGAGGGAAAAAAGTTAACCTTAGTTGAGTTGCACGCAGCTTGGGAATTGATGAAACAAATTCCTACCCATGAATTAAAGAATGCTCTGAGTTATCAAGATGAGGTTTTTAGTGCCCTGAGGTGTACCCTCTCTATCTGTCGAACTTATCGAATGGGTAGTGCTTTTATGTAAAGGATGGAGAAAATTGAGGCGGTTGAGTCTTCAGCATTGCTAATCTAATTCGGTGATTGTAATCATGAATAAAATTCCAAATAGCACCCTGATGATTCTCCAACTTCTTAGAAAACGATAATGTCTTCCTGACTAATCGCGAAATTCGCTGCCTGAGAGTATTATTTAATCGTTCAATGTAACTCGTCAATCCGCTTTCTTTCCCCACAGGCTGATGCCGTTTACTCGGTAAAACCGCAGCATATGCCTCCCAATGATCGGTATAAATCTTGGCACATTGGCGATAGACACTCGGTAGGGAATCCCATAATGCAAGAGCCGATTTTAAGGAACGGTCTCCAATATGACATCCGATCACTTCCCGAGTCTTGGCATCCATTGCTAACCAAACCCATTGTTTATTCCCTTTGTTGTCTACAAAAGACCATAGTTCATCCATTTGGACGGTGTGTTTTCCGACTTCTTTTGGGATAACTGTAGCCTTGGGTTCTACGGCAGTGTACAAGTGGTTTACATAATTTTGAAGCCAGCTCTTGGAAACACCCATGACTCGGGCAATGCCATTAAGAGAAATCCGTTCAAGGAGAAGCAACTCAATTTTTGCCAAGGTGTCGGTGTTTTTGGGTTGCCACTGAGGATTTTCGACAAACTGGCGACCACAGTCACGACATTTATGGTTTTGTTTTCCGCGACGCGTCATACCATTTTTCATCACATCGTCAGAACCACAAGTGGGACAAATCAGATAGGGTTTCATCATGAGACTCCTCAAAAGATTGGCATAGAGCTATTATCCTCTATCCTTTACATAAAAACACTACCATCGAATGCACTTGACAAAGGTTCTATTGTGGAGTCAGCAACAACCTTGGTGGAATGGAGCAGTTATTGTTAGCGAGAAAGACCGAGAGAAACGCTGTCCGAAAATGCGTAATACAAGAAGCTTCAGTAAGGACAAACCTCGTGTGACCGAGCGCCAGATCAATCGGGGTTGCCCTAATTTTCAATACACCTTGAAAGCTGAAGAGATTTCGCCTGATTTACAGCAGGAACTCGATCTGTTCTTGAAATTCCAAACTGCTCTGGTTGGGAATCGCAATCGCCAAGATCAAGCTCTGCGCCCTGTTAGTGCAATGGCTCACGTTACAGCCGCGAAGAGGCAGTTAGGTTGGCTTCACCGTTATCAGGGCATTTCTCTTGATGAGTTAAGTCTCAAAAAACTGGTGGCTTACAGTGGATTAACTCCTGAAGGCAAGAAAGATGAAGCAGAGATAGAGGCAGTGATAGAGCTAATTGACTCTCACTTAGAATGGTTGAGGGAAGCCCGAGGAGCGTCTCCTAATACTGAACTTAAAGCTGTGGAATGTCTGGTAGCTGTGGCGAAATTTCTTTATCATAAAGCATCGAAACAGCGCAGTCGCTACCTTGTTGGTGGCAAGCAGGTCGGGTACAAAGATATTCCAATTATTGAGGAATTGAGGCTGTTGGAAGGCGAGATTATGGTCAGGGTAAATCAAAGCCCGCGCTGTTCCGATGAATCGAAGAAATGGCTCGATTAGCCAGTCTTCTTAACCTGTGTAAAACAGTTGGTAGAGGAATGTAAGGAGCGGAGTGCTTGTGGCAAGAAGCGGCCACTGAAGGCGATTGCCCAAAGTTACCAAATAGCTTTGATTTTTATGCTGTTGAGTGCTTTTCCAGACCGCAGCCGGACGCTGAGGGAACTAGAGGTTGGCCGCACTCTATTCAACCGCGATGACAAGTGGTTTATTGAGCACAGTGCTGCTGACTTCAAGACTGGTGATAGTTTTTGCAAGAATGGTCAAAGGCGGGTAATAGAACTACCAGAGAGCTTGTATCCCTTTTTTACGGAATGGCTGGAAAAATGGCGGCCTATTTTCAATCCTAAGCATGGGTATTTTTTTACAAAAGTCAACGGCGATCCGCTTGACACCAGCGCTTTGGGTAATTACTTCCGTAGTCGGAGCTATCGGTTGACAGGCCAAGTGTTTACACCGCATATGGTGAGGGATTCCATTGTTACTTACCTTAAATTGTCGGGAGCGGAGGATACCGTGCTGGCAGCTTTGGCCGACTTGATGGCTCACTCTCAGAAGACTCAGGGTCAAATCTACGATCGCCGCACTCCTTCTCAGAAGGTGGCTCCGGCTTTGGAAGCGTTGCAGTCGCTCTCGGCCGGCATTCTGCCTGAACCAATTGTGGAACCGTTGAGGGTGATTTCATTTGAGAATGATGCTGAAACTTGATTATTACTGCACTTTTGCAGGTTCGTGAAGTACAAACAACTCGGTTTTAGGGGCAGAACCCCCGTGCCTGCCCCGATTCCGGTTTGTACGCTGTATTTCATAAATTCAGTTAAATTCTGACATCGGATACTGATTCCGTGACCTAAATCCAGATCGCTCTGGGGAGTTGTATTTTCGCTGCTGCCGAAACTGACTGTCGCTGACTATCGCTCCTCTACCAGTCTCGTTTGTTTACTTCGCTGCTATCAACTTGCCGATAAACTAAACCTCATTTTCTTGAATAACGCCTCGCTATCCTATCAGGAGTTGGCATAGCTTCGAGTGTTGGGTCAATCTGCTCGTCTGTGGTGTTCATAACTTCCGGTATTGCGTCGATCTGCTCGTCTGTGGTGTTCATAACTTCGACATTAATCGCAAGCTCATGGTTAGATTCTATTGGAGTCTCTAGCATTATGGGTGCAATTAATTTTGGTGCAAGGGGTTCGGTGAGCGCAGAGACTGGTTCAAGAATGTTGATCGCGTCTGTTTCAAGCTGCGTATTAATCGTAAGCTGAACCTCCTGCTCTATAGACACTTCTGACTCTGTATGTGTGGTTGGTTCAGGTGTGGCTGCTTCAATGGATGCGGTCGGCTCAAAAATGTTAATTGCTTGTGAAATGAAGTTGAGCTCGATTGCTGCTTTGAAGATTGCGATTTGAGTTGGATCAACATTATTAAGCATCGCAAGCGCCGTCTCCATTTGTTCCAGCACCGATTCGCAAGCTTGCTCAACCAAGAGTAAATGCTGATGGTAGTCTTGAAGCTCGCTGAGCTTGGTTTGGAGTGCGGCGATTTGAGCTTGAGTCTCGGAGATATTGGCATTGACTTGAGCGAATTTGGTGGTTAAGAATTTCATTGGTTTTGCGTCCTGTTTATACGTTTAGTGAAAACTTCTCCCGCAGTATTTGAGTCAAAGTGTCAATGCTGAAACCGTTAAATTTTGTATCCCAGCTCTAGCATTTATAGCTTTGAATTTAATATTAAAATTTAACTATAATACTAATACGCCACTGCCTAAAGCGATTGTTACGTAATACTTTGAATTTAATTATGGCACCCAATAACAAACGTATGCCTATTCTGGGACAGCCAGATAAATCTATCTTAGAAATGATACTAGCTCACGAGCTAAAGAAGGGATGGAAGCTGATAGATCAATACTTTGACCCCCATCAATACTTCCCACAAGGGGTAACTATGCTTGAATTTGAATCATTCTCACTCTCCCCTGAAAAGCCTGAAGATTACTAGGAAGAAGCTGAACTCAAGAAAGATTTTGATTGCAAAAATAATATTCATCTCATATTTTTGCATCGCCAAGAAATAATTTAATCCAAAAAAACCCTCTTTTTGAAAGAGGGCATAATTGACTTTCCCGCCTCTCCGTTCATAGAAATGGTGGCTTCCTTATTCTCTATAGATTTACCGGGGAATCAACTAGGGGCGATCAGGCTACCCAACAAGCCGATCGCTCCTGGTTTCTCCGTGGTCAGCAAGGAAAAATCAAAGAGCGGCAGACCTAGGAAAACTTTCGGCAATATGCGTTTTTATGAGTTTTTATGAGAGCGCCCCTCACCTTTTAGCTGCTTAAACTTCAAATTGCGTCTCGCCAACTATCACCACAATATTGACCGATGCAAGAAAAGCCCGCGTCGGTTGCCGCCACAAAATCCTCCTCAATAGCTGAAGCTACGGCGCGAGATGGGTAGCCTATCGCCTGTTTGATTCTATGAGCTCCGTTGTGGGCGATCGAGCTGTCCCTCAAGTCGCTCGCTCGCTACCCAAGTGCGATGGGAAAGTTGTGGCAATTGATACCTGTGCTGCCACAAAAGCCGCCACAACAGCAGGAGCAATGTGAGCAGTCGGCACAGTCGAAGAGCGGGTAAAAATCAAGCTACTTAACACCTATGATGTCCTATTCATAAGGGTGCATTGTTTTTGTTTCTGCGCGTAAAAGTCAGGTTTGTACGGACAAAACCATTGCTTGCTACTACTCAAGAACAGCCATAACCTGCCTCAACAGGCAAATATACGCTCGACACAAAAAAGCAGTAATTTGGCATAAAATTGCAGGCATTTGCAGGATATTTACAGGCATTTGCAGGTAAAGTGCAGCCCCTGCAAATGCCTGTAATCTCACTGATTTTATACTGCAAATGCCTGACTTTATACTGCAAATGCCTGACTTTAGGGCACACAAAAATTAGCTAATTTTTTAGCGTTTTTAACAAAAACTGAATTGATTTAATAGTCAAGTTACAGTATGGTAAGTTGAATTAAAAATCAAGTTGAGCAAGTGCGAAAAAATTGGCAGCGTAGCAGCCGTTATGTCAGCCTTGACAGTTTCATAAATTGCTGTTGTCGGCCTCGCGCTTTGCAATCGGCTAAACAATTATTGTCCGATCGAGCTTAAAAGTCAGGTAAAAATTTACCCCCTGACTACGATCGCGACTTGATTTTTTAGGGAGTAACGGCGATAGCCGGATGCACCGCAATGTTCGCGAAAGCTGTATGTGCAGCGAAAACTGTTGACAAATATATTGGAACACTTATAATAATTATTGGCAGCGGTATCAATAATTAATGTCGCAATTAGGAAAATTTTTAGCTAGCGTTTTGCTTGCTTAAACCACAGTCAACAGGACTTACGTAAAGGCTCTATCTGTATGCCGCGCACGGAGCACCTTACGCCACAGATAGTCTAAAAATTACTCATTTGCGTAAGTCGTATCAATTTTTAAAACTGTAAAAGCTAATCCAATTCAATTTCTTGGATACGCCGTTTATACTGTTGGTTATTTTGTTTATGAGTTTGCTGTTCTTGCTCAATTAATTGTATCCAGCTCTCATTCCAACTTGACGGTGGATTAACAAGTTCTGCATTCGGTAGGAGCACACTCGCATTTCTAGCGAGCATAGAATCTTCTGCAATCGCTATAATAACGCTATCGAGTTCTTGTAAGAATTGTATAGGCAGTTGTGAAGCTCGTTCAATTCCTAGGTAAAGTGTCGCTGGTGCTGTTGTAGAGTTATCCTGTTCAATAAGCAAAATTGAAAGGGCTTCTATTGGGTTACACGCAATCACAGCTCGCTCAATTTCTCCAGTAGTGGCTACCCAGAAAGCAGCTTCAGATGACAGGGGATGGGTTGTACTAAAGTTGCCTCTTTCATCGAGAACAAAAGCGAAGCTGGCTTCTCCGTCAAGCGTCCGTCCTGTAAAGATAGCCTTTTCAGAGGCGGCATACAGCCAAGAATGAGAGTGCAATTTTTCAAGCAATTCTAAAGGTAAACTGTACTCGACTGCTAGATGCGAACGCACTTTTTGCCACTGAGTTTCATCAGGCTCAGGCAGGATTGACAGTTGTAACTCTAACTCATTGGCTGTTGCAGGAATTGCAGGCGCGCCTGCTACTAACTCGAATTGTGACGACTCTAGCTCATTTTCCTCTGCTTCACTGGGGGCAACAGCTAAGTGTTGTGGCTGCATTAAAGCATCAATTAGGGCGTTATCTCGCCCTTTGTCATAGCTAACGGCTCGATGCTTCTGCAATCCAGAAAAAGTGTAGGCTTTACCCAACTGAGTGCCACTTAAAGCGACCCCATCTAAATTGTAAGAAATGCCTTTACTCAAGCCGATTCCAGTTCGTGTGACTTGCACCTCTACGCCTTGTTGCTGCAACCGCTCAACGAATTCTGGCATACTTGGGTTGTCTTGGGTAACTTCATCAATTAGGTCTTGCAATTGCACTCTGACGCTCTTGTTTCCCTTGCTTTTTAATTGCCTGTGTTCTCCTGTAGTCTGAGCTCGCTTGTCTGTTTCCCAACTGGGTGTAACAGTTTCCAGGCTGTAGTTCCGTTCGAGTTGGCGAATAATTTCTTGGCTTTTGTAATAGTCCCAGCTATCGTCAACAACACCTCCATCTAGGCAAATGCGACTGGCGACGATGTGAATGTGGTCGTGTGCTGTATCGCTGTGCTTGACAACTGCGTATTGGTTGTTGTCAAATTCCATCGCTTTCATGTAGTTGGCTGCAATCGCCAGCCAGCGTTGGTCATTTTCTTCAGAATCTTCGAGTTTTTCGGTGCTATCGACAGATAAAGTGGCGTGAAAAACTGCTACTTTCAGGTTAGGTCTTAGTTGTCGGGCGATGCCAAATTCAGCAGCGAGTTCTTCAGGAGTTTGTCCGCACATAGTACCGCCAATTAGAGCAGCGTCTTTTTTACCTAGCACGTAGTTCAGGCAGCCCCGAAAGCCTGTACCTTTGATTTGTTTGCCAATCATAACCGAAAAGCCGTCAGTTGCACACAATCGATTGCTCAGGCGGTAAAGCCCAGGCTTGTTAATAATTAGCGTACTGTAGATTGGGCGAGGTTTGCAACTACTGTTTTAATTGCACCCCCGTTTTCTCGAATGAGTTGCTGTACGCTTTCTAAGAGTCCTGTATTGACAATAACGGGTTCTCCCAATGCCACAGAACTATTGCAAGCTTTAGTAATTTGATTGAGGTTGTTTCCGGCAATTCTCAATTGGGCATCAATCTTGCATAACACTTGATAGGCTTTTAAGTCAAATGCAGCTAGAGGGCGCGGCATGGTTCTCCTCAAAGCTGCACGGCGCATGAAGTCGCTCATGCTTAAATTGACTTGCTCTGCTCTTGCTTTAATTTGATTGTAGTCTGAGTCAGTTAGGCGAATGTGAATATGGTTTGATAGCAGCTCTCTAGGTTTGACTTCCGATAAAGTTTTCATAGTTTTTAATCAGTAAAAACCTTTTCCCAAGATACAAGTTAACCACTGTAATTGACAACCGCTAGTCAGGTGATTTTATCCCCCCCAATTGGAGAGGGCTATTAGAGGGTTTATCAAAGTGAGACTGACCCCTACCCAACTTTAATTTAATTTAATTTGTTTGTATAAATTATAGCGAGTGAGGCGATCGCACTGGAAGGACGATTAAACGTCTGATGGTGAGGGCTGGTTAACAAGAGAGCGATGGCTGGTTAACAAGAGAGCGAGCTTTTGAGCGATCGCTACCCAGGCGCGATGGAAAAATTGCGGCAATTGATGCCTGTGCTGCCACAAAAGCCGCCACAACAGCAGGAGCAATGTGAGTAATCGGCAGAGTCGAATATCGGGTAAAAATTAAGCCCCTTGACACCTAGAATGCCCCATTCATAAGGGGGCATTATTTTTGGTCTGCACGAATTAGTCAGAGTTTGCGATCGCAAAACCATTGCTTGCTACCGAGAGAGAACAGCCAAAACCAGCCTCAACAGGCAAAGGCACGCTCGCCACAAAAAAGCAGCAATTTGACCGAAAATTACAGGCATTTGCAGGATATTTTCGGGTAAATATAGGTAGAGTGCAGCCCCTGCAAATGCCTGTAATCTCACTGATTTTATACGGCACTTGCCTGACTTTATACGGCACTTGCCTGACTTTAGCGCTCCACAAAAATTTGATATTTTTTAGCGTTTTTAACAAAATATGAATTGATTTAATAGTCAAGTGGCGGCATCGGAATTGAATTAAGAAGCAAGTTGAGCAAGTGTGAGAAAATTGGCAGGTAGCTAAAATTTTAGAAGCGATTTTGTAGCGTAGTACCCACTATGCCAGCCATAAAGTTGAGGCTGGACTATCTGGTTTTTGCGCTCGCCCGCCGAGCTGTTCGCGAGTGTAAGGCTTACCTCGATCGAGTGTCCGCTGCCGTCTATTGCTAGCAGTCAACTACTAAACTACCATCGCCAGCCTTTCAATTCTTTGCAAGAGCAAGCGAGTGCGACCTGAATTTTTAGCAACGGGTGAGAGGAAAGCAGGCGCGATTTCGCACAGATTTGCAAGCTCGGCTCGAAACCATCCTGATAAAAATGCTTTCACTTCTTCGTCAGCTTGTTGCACTTCCTCGAACAAACTAAAACGCCCGTCAAGCAATGCCACGATGTCTTCAATATCAGAACTAAAATAAAAGTTACCCCCACCCCTACCAATGAAAGCTTCTATTTTGGAAGCTAGAAGGTAAGGCGTTGAAAAAATTAGGATTTGCCTACCACTTGGAAGTTGGTAGCGAATAGAGTTAGCAATGCCCGGCCTGTACCAGCGATTGGAAAACCCTAATACAGAGGAGTCGCACGGCATGACATCAATTGAAATGCCCTCGTACTGCCAGCGACATAGGGGTGCGCCTGATTCTGTACTCTCTTGAAGCCCAAGGGTTCGCAACAAGTTCGAGAAGTTGTAATATTCAGCTCTGGACATGATTTCGACAACACAATCAACATCGTCGGTAGGTCGAATGTCAGGAGCAGCCACTTCGTCCAGATACAGGAATATCGTTGCTCCTCCTGTGAAGACGATGGTAGTGCGTACTTGAGAGAGTATCCGGGCGACTGTTTCCAGCATGAATATCTGCTGATTCATAGAGCGACGATCCTCTTTTCAAGTTCGCTAGCGGCTAAACGTTGCTCCCGCACCCGACCAACTCGAATAGCGTCAATCAAGCTGAGCAAGGCATAAAGTTTTGGATCGTTACTGGCAGCTTGGGGGACTGAACGGTACAGAGGCGCGATTGCCTGCCCTCTCACGGCACCTTGAGGGTCAGGCCAGACATAAACCTCAGATGGTGAGGCAACCAGCTTGCTTTTCAATGGCTCAGCAGAATGTGCAGTTGGCAGTCCCCGCGAGAGGGGGCCTGGTTGGGCGTAGAATACATAGCGCAACCCGTGAACCAAGAATTCCAACACCGCTTGCTTCAAAATTTTCCGCTCGGAGCCATAATACAGACCGGCAGCTTCAGAACGCTCAAGGGCAGCATGAACCTCTGATGCGCTCATTCCCAAGCTTTGAGCGAGAGAACTGTACGTCCAGTTCGTTGAATCCCAACTGTGGACTTTGAGTATTGCAAGGATATCTTGGGGTTTTAGCATAGCGGATGAGCGAGCGCATTGTTTCCTTGTTTCCTTTATTCTACATTCGCGAATAGCGAATAATCAAGGTGTGGCGACTTTAATTGACTGCTCGGCGCTCGTTGAAGGGCAATCGCCATGTAGCGAATACAGCGCTCGCCCCGGTTGCTTGAAACCGTTGTAGGTAGGAGCGATCGCACTATAAGTTTCAGAAAACTTAGCCAGAACTTTCCTTTACCGATATAAATATATCGCCCAACATTGCTATTGCTACCATCTTTCCCTGCTTTTTTCCAGTTCTTCCCAGCTTGCATAAATTTGCATAAATTTGAGTTTTTTGTTGCTAATACCGCCCAAAAGAGGGTTAACAATTCAAGCTGAGGTTACAATTTTTTACTCATAAAAACTCAAAAACCACAGCAATAACTCAGAAAAACTCATCGTCGAGCGGCCCCAAAAAGTTAATTTTGAGGGGTTTTCCTGTCCCGGTACGCTTAAGATTTATTTAACAACTAAACAGCAAACTCTACAATAATTTTTTAAGCAAATGTAGAAGAGGCTCAAAAGTGGTAGCATTTATAGCAAGCTGTACTTTCACAATTGAGCAAGTCGAACTAATTAAATAGGCTGTTAAGGTTGCCTAAAAGATTGCCGCCTCGTTATTAGCCATTCAGCTATAGCATATTAATTTATCGGAACAATAGCGGTAGCGTTTTTCTAGCAAGAGTTGCAGTACAGGGAGCCGAGTTTGATTGAATGCAGTGCTAACGCACTTTTGTATAAGAGAAGTGAAGTGGAAGAGTATTTTTTTCGGGCTGCCAGAATGCTCATGCAGAGTGTTCGCTATCTTCATCTGCTCTGTTGCCTCGCTGATTCAGGTACTAATGCCAGTGATGTTACGACTACTACAAAGGTCAGGTTCTTCTAAGAAGTAATGCCTGCCAGCAATAAGCGCGAGTTGCATTCTCCACACAGAGGGTGCAACTTTTTGTAAGAAGAAATAACACCACAATTGTTACTGACGGCAATAAAAAGCTTTATATTTTAACCCTTCTGTTTCCTAATATTTCCTAATATTCCCTAATATCTCCTACTTGTCCCTAATATTTCCTAATATTTCCTCCAAAATTCACAAAATTTAATTAAGTTAAATTAAATTTCGCTGCTTTTTAATTGATTTTTTGTACTCCGACACCTCTTGAATCCTCCTAATTAGTGCGCTAGTCGCATAGCAAGCCATGTCAAATAGACGTACAAAAGTCGAATTTGAGCACTTTTTACCAATTTAGGGTTTTTGCAAGACTGCAATGAGAACAGTTAGAAATTGAAGTTAGCTCACGCTCACTCTGGGAAGCCTTGAAGAGAAAGTTTGACTCGCTCGCTGTTTGGATTTTGACGCCCGCTGTACACTCGCTCTTGGCTTCAATATCGACTCAAAGAGCGAGTGTACAGGACAGCCGCCTTTACGATGGAGCGTCGCCGGGCACGACGCAAGCCAGTTGGTGCTGTTGAATATCGGCGGCGGATGCCTGACGCGATCGCGCCTTGCCCTCCTGTTTGCAAGCGAAGCAGCCGGCTGATGTCGAGGATCGCGAGGGAATCGTTCGTCCGATAGCCAGCAAGAGCGCGATCGCCTTGACACCTAGGATTCCCCATTCATAAGGGTGCATCGTTTTTGTTTCTGCGCGTAAAAGTCAGGTTTGTGATCACAAAACCATTGCTTGCTACCGATCGAGAACAGCCATAACCAGTCCCAACAGGTTATGGCACGAACAGCACAAAAAGGCAGTAATTTGGCATAAAATTGCAGGCATTTGCAGGATATTTACAGGCATTTGCAGGTAAAGTGCAGCCCCTGCAAATGCCTGTCTCCTCACTGATTTTGTACTGCAAACGCCTGACTTTATACTGCAAATCCCTGATTTTTGGGCGCACAAAAATTAGCTAATTTTTAGCGTTTTTAACAAAGACTGGATTGAATTAATAGTCAAGTTGCTGCATCTGGATTGAATTAATAGTCAAGTTGCTGTATCTGGATTGAATTAATAGTCAAGTTGCTGTATCTGGATTGAATTAATAGTCAAGTTGCTGCATCTAAATTGAATTAATAGTCAAGTTGCTGCATCTGGATTGAATTAATAGTCAAGTTGCTGCATCTGGATTGAATTAATAGTCAAGTTGCTGCATCTGGATTGAATTACAGCAAGCGTATCTTTTCGCTTGGTCACTCAACTCAAAACCTTGACGCACCTTTGCTTTCAATCTGCTTGTCACCCCGTCAACACCCCCCCAGGTGGATTCCACCTGATTATTGATTCGGTACTGAGACTCAGAATCACGCCTTCAATGAATTCTTGGGCTTGCTCGCTCGCAGCAGCCACTTCTCGCGTTTAGAGGCTGTAATTTCAGGAAGTTGATAGGTGGCCACCAGTCGCTGATTTAGGCGACCAATTCCTCCCGCAACTCCCCCACATCGGGCGGTTCCTGTTCGTACTCAGCAAAGCTTTGAAACACTATCCGCAAAGATTCTAAATTTTCAAGTTTTCGGTTTGCGGTGGCGATTGCGAGTTTCGCCTGCGATATTTGATGTTCGCGGTTGTTCATGATGCGATTGATGGCGGCTTCTCTCGACGGTGCGAGTCGCGAACAGATAAGTCTGCTGGAATTCGACAAATGTTTTCATGGGAATAACTAACTTACTTGGAGTGAAGCTGACTAAGAGCCAATATCGATACAGAGAGACGAAAGCCTAGACGGGACAAGGCTCGCAGTGTGTTCTTGGATTAAGCCCAATCTTCAGATTCGGGCGAAAATCTCCCGTCGGAGTCTGAAAGCGACTTGAAATCTGGCAGCAAATCAAGCTGATGCGCTTCAGTCTCTGCTGTGAAGATTGGCAATTCCAGCTCTGGCTCTGATTCCAATGGGGCGTGAGGCACAGATGACTTTTCTGGCGTCGGCGTCAGTATTGGCTGTGCTTCTGTCACTGCTTCTGTTGTCGGCTGTTCCCACTCCTGCTTCGAGAGTTCGATCTGTTCAGATGGAGTTTTTGGCTCGGTCTCGGAAGGAGCGGGGGCGTGAGGTAACTGTTTCGGCTGAGGCTGAGCTTCTAACTTAGCTAGTAGCGCTTTAAATACAGTTTGCTCACTCGCCGTCAACGCGAACCAAACTTTTTTTCGGTTAGCGAAACCTTTGTCGCAAGTTTCCGTGAGACATTTTTTCACGGCATCGGTAACTAGGGGGTCTGATTGTATAACCGCGAACCGCATCAGGTTAACGAGTTCTAGTTCCTCTTCGTTGAGATTTGAGTCGGTCGCGGACTCTGAAACTAAGTAACGCCCGTTAAGGTTGAATTGTTTGGTAGGTTTACCTTCTTTGACTGAAATCTCGCGGTCAAGCTCAATCCGGCATAGCCCATCGCTCCACACCTTAACTACGATGGCCCGCTCGTCTATATATTCTTGAGCTCCGGGATACTGGGTCGAAACTTTTACTCGCTCGCCGACATTCCAATTCACCATCAGGACGCTCGGCGGCTCTGTTGGTTCGGTTGGCTCTATTGGTTTGGATTCCAGAGGGGCGATCATCCCTGGCTCGGATAGCTGAGGGTTGTTACAAGTTTTTGAGCTGTTACAGGATTGTGCTGAGGACTCAAAAGTGGGTGTGACAGTTGTGGTTACAGGAGTTACATCAGTTAAGGATTCACCTTCAGCCGTGTTATTAAGATCATCTGTGATCTCGTATGATGAGGTCTTTTCATGTTGGCTACTTTCATCCTGTAACGCTGTAACGTCTGTAACCATGCGGGTTTTAGGGTTTTTAGATGTTGTAACAATTTCAGAATTGCTTGTAACGTCTGTAACCACAACGGTTTGAGCTATTTTAGAATGTGCTGGAATTTCTGCAATCTTTGAAGTGCCTGTAACCGTGCGGGTTAGAGTTAATTCTTGCAATCCGCCATCAGCACAAATAGTTTTGATGCAAGCCCAGTTCGGGATGTGCGGTCGGTTGCTGCCACCTTCATCCTCCGCGACTGCTACATCAACAAAGCACGGTAAAATCTGAAGTCCCCGCCACTGAGCGGGAATGCGCTTGATTTTGTCGCCTTCTCGCACAACCTCGGAAGCTCGCCAGTGATTTGACAATACTCGCTGCAAGTGGTGAACGAATTTGTTGTAACCGCTTGGCGAGAGATTGTGGGCTTTGCAATATGCCGCGTACCAACTGTGCAGATCACTACCGACGTAACTATCGCCACCCGATCTCAAACAGCGATCTACAAAAGAGCGAACGCTATCTCCCAGAATCGCGCCGTCTTGTTTCAACGCGACAATTGACGGGTTGGTTGACGGTACGAGCAAAATGCGATTGCGTTCTGTCTTGTCCATTGATAGCGCCCAACCAGCGATCTCACCCAGCTCTGCCGATAGTTTGCGGCCTAGCTCCGGATCTTCGATGCTTGCCGTTCGGGCGCGGGTTTGCAACGGAATGCAGCGCCTGTCCCAACCATCGCCACTGTTCTCCGTTTGGATGTGTTCGACGGAGGCGATCGCAAATCGCACGTTCCATTTTTTTTGGTAAGCCGATGCCGAAAATAGCGCCCGTCCCGAAATGCCGCCATTATCCACCAATTCGTAAAAAGCTTTGAGCCCGCTCAGAAATCCGCCAGCATCGGGGATGTAAAACAAGGATTTACCAGTTAATAATTGATGCCGGCCTTCAGGTTTTGTCAGCTCGGTCAAGCTATTGGAACTAACGCTGTTTTCTTCGCCAAGTAAGTTTGCCCAAGTCCGCAGCATCACGCCTTTCCCGCTACCGCTATCCCCAATCAAGTAAGCAAACTTCCCGTAAGGTGCGGTTGGGTCTAAGTACATCGAAGTTACGGCCCTGATGACTTCTATCTGTTCGACACCGTAGGCAGAAAGTATGAATTGCTTAAATTCGGCTGGACATTCTGACCCTGGCACATAATCGCAGGGGGAACAAGAAAGCAGGTAATGTTCCTTGTCGTGTGGGAACAGTTCGCCAGTCCTCAAATCTACAGTGCCGTTGGAGAATGATTTGAGGTGGTTCCGAGAAGTGTCAACCTTCTGGTGCAGCACCTTCCGGCAATATTTAAAAGCCGAATCTAAGAATTTGTTAGTGCCGAACTTAAACTTTTTGCCGACTTCTGCTGTTTCGTAGCAATTCTCGGTAAAGTCGCCGATGAGTTTGTTTACGTCCGCTTCATCTTGGAACTGCCAATAGCGCCCGTTCCATTGGTAGAAAGCATCATTGACAACTATCCAATCATCTCCGAATAAATTCTTGAGGCAGTGTGCCTCAAACGTTGTGGACTTGGGGACTAAGTATCTGTCTCTAGTTCCACCACTGCCGCCGTCGCCTCCAAAGGTTTTTGATTCCCAGTCCTTAAAAGTAACGGACGTGGCCAGCACTTTTCTAAAAGCTTCAATGCTCTTTCGTTGAATCAAATCGTCCATGCCTTTGGTTTCGCCTTCCATGCCCGCATCCCAACCTCCAGTTGCACTGTAGACCGGAACGTCGAACTTGAGCAACACAAGACCGAGTTTCCGCTGTTCCCAGGTGACGTTTGGGTTGGTGGCGGCGTCGGCATCGAAGGCAAAGATAAACCCGAAGCCGGCACGGGCGTACTTTTCTAAAGTTTCGACCAAGTAGCGCTTGCCTTGAATGTCTCCTTTTTTAGAGGTTAGACCCATTGAAACGCCCAGCAGTGCAATAGTTGGGATGTCGTTAGCGCACCCGGCGATTCCTTTGAACGGGCCTTCAGTGAGGACAATGCACGGATGGTCGTTGATGCGGTAGCAGTGCTGCTTGAGATTTTCGGGCTCCCAGTAGTTTTTGTCGGTGGGATGCTGGGGCAAGAATGCGTCGTATTCTCCCACTGGTGTGCGATATTTGGGCGCTTTCTTGCAGCTTTCTGATTTCCAAGGCTTGTCTGGCCTGAATTGGAATTGTGTGGTTTTTCCCACAAACAGGATACCGCCAGACTTCGCCGCGTAGCCCAAGTAAACTGATGCCTCATCCGCAGATACAGTGCGGCAGTTGGCGTAGCTCCAGTCGTTCAACAGCCCCCGGCTCTCAATGTGGCTTTTGTGTTTGGGGCAAAGATAAGTGGTAGTTGATAAAAATTGATTTGCAACAACGTTCATAGATGCCTCTCTCGCTACTCATAGCGGTGCTAACTGGTTTTTTTACAAAAACCCGCGCTTATGTAGAAGAGACGGCTCTGCTGTAACTACCGTTGATGTGCAAAGGTGCAAAATCTGCGGTAATGGCAGAAATAGACTATGATGGTCTTAGAAATTTTATTTTTTTTGTTGTCTGCCGTCTCTTCTAAAGACTGCGGACTCTTTTTTTTGGTCTGGTCTAATCGATGCGGGCGGTCGCTTGTTGGCAACAGCCTTTTCCAATTTTAAACTCGAACGTATGGCTTAGATTGCTCGCTGGCAAGGAATTTCTGATAAGCTTCCTTATCGCCACCGCATGAATCCACAGAAACCTGGCTAACAATCTCATAAGTCATTGCTTCAGCTTCCTCTGGCATCAAAGGCTGTCGCTCGCAGTAAGCAATCTGTACATCCCGAAACTCCGGCAGTTCCCCCTCAATTTCTGATAGGTCGGCTTCATATCGAAACACCTTGACCACTATCCAGTCCGAGGGAACCACAAGGTAAGCTTTCCAAGGGCTGCCCTCTTTTTTTACGTGGTAGGTGAGCCGTTCGCCAAGTTTGACCTGACGCTTGAGTAGTGGGCGGGAATCGTGGGAAAGCTGCAACAGTCGAGTTAATTGCTTGCCAATCACAAGCTCTTTGCTCTCGATCGGCACCCATTTTTCTTGCTCTTTGACTAGGTAGAGGCTCAGCGTAGACTTCCTTGCCAATGGGTCGTAGAGTTCGATGTCTTCAGTTATTTGTTCGAGTAATGTCATTGTTTATACCTTGCCCTCATCCCTATTATCTTGATGGTCGCCCCACATATCCCAAAAACTCGTCTGTTTGCCTTTGAAGACGCAATCGACTGATAGGTCTGAATCGTCCTCGTTTTGTTCGACTCTTTTGAGTTCCCACCCATACTTTTTTTCCATCTCCTTGCAATCTTCTTCAGATGACGCCGAATGTCTGTTTTCCTGCTCCGAATCGTCATCCTCACTTTTGCTAAACGGCCATCCAATCATTGCAGTCACTCCTTTAAATGGATGTATTTTAAAACGCCTCCAGCTTTTTATAGTAAGGGTTTGGGGGGTCGTGGAACTCAAAAAAATTGAAATGCCGTTCTTAGCTCTGGTTCTACCTAAATGCAGCCCACAAAAGCTTTTGGCAAAAAATCTGAGACATTTTGAACTTTTAATCCAGCACACTTGGCATTGTTGTTTTGGGTATACACAAAACGCGAGATAAACAAATTTTGCTGTATACCCGTAGTTCAGCCTAGTTTTTCAAGTAGTGTTTCCCATTCCATAATTTGATTTTTTAGCAATTGAACCCGATCGCCTTTAGCCTTGCGCTTGAGAAACAAACCCCTGCCAGCAAGTTCTTCGCGGGCTAATGCGATACTCTGCTCCAAGACTTTTGGTCAATTCCTCCCTATCCTCCTTTGCTATTTCAGTATCGGTCATTCCCACCATCTGACGGGCGAACTGTTCCAAGAATTCAGAGCGCGATATGTCAAGAGCCTCAGCCCTGGTGTCGATCGCCTTCATCGCGGTGGGAGTTACAAAAATGCTGTAGCGCTCTTTGTTTTCGCCCCAAGCGCTGCGTTCTGCGGGTTTTCTGGTCATTTGTCTGTGTATGCACAACAATTTTCATCATAGGGCTTGACAATACCCAAATAAAAGTGCTATGTATGTGCATACATAAGCATATTTGTGCATACACAGGCATAGTTTAACACCAAAATCAAACCCCGCTCCCTCTGACTGGAAATCTTCTGGGGCGGGGTGTGGCACTCACATTAATGAGGTTTTTCAATCATGACACAAATACCGATACCGCTAACGGTTGAGGTGTCCGCTGCTGCTGCAACGCCAAAGGTGACGAGCGCTTCTTTGTACCCTTCGTTGTTGGCATCCGTGGAAACGATGGCAGACCCAGAACTCTGGGTTTTGATGGAAGCGGCCGTTTATTCACTGCGCCAAAGGGACACCCTTCAGGGGCGCTTGTCGCCCCCTGAAATGCAACGCCCAAATTCGAGTAGTTGCCGTCGTGTCCAGTGATGGGAAAAGTTTTTGTATTGCTTCATAGCAAGAACCTTTCAATTAATATCCTCACGCTAACATGAAGCAACCCTCGGCTTCGCACAGAGCTTTCGCTGGGCTCTAGTCCGCAGGTTTGCCGGGGAAGCTCCAGAAAGAGCGATCACTCTTTCCGGCATCCGAATAATGTAGGGGCATTTTCCCGTCCTTCAATCTCGCCCGTAACCATGCGATCGTTATTTTCACTCTCTTAACTGAAATTATGATCTTTTTGCATATTTTATGAGCCAGAAGTCTTGGCTTGTTGCCAAGATAGCGGGAAGCTGACAATCCTGCTGAGGGAAAAATAACGCTCGCGCAGATTATTCTGCGCGAGCAGAAAGTGAGTATCTTTCTGCCGATGATAAAGGGGGTAGCTAACCCGGATTATGAATCTCTTCCCCAATGCTATTCCTCGACATTTCCAAACACAGGATTTTCAGATCAACCCGGTTTATGAGCGTAAGTTCCGCTCGCGTGACAAAACTAAATACTTTATTTTTGATGAAAATGTAAATCTTCCGTATCCCAATTACCCCACTGCAAACTCAGTAAATTGACGCACGTAAGGGGCTTTAAAAGCTAAAACAATATCTTCCTTGGGAACTCCGGCGGCTACTAACTCATTCGCTATTCCTGCTTCCGTTCTATCCCTCTGAATCCAAAATTTACCATCTTTTATATCAACGTGAATCACACAGCCGTAAACCCGTTTTTGCTCGTCCCAGCCCAAATGAACCACATGATAATGCTCCCGTTCGGTATCAAAAAGTAATTGAACTTCTGTTTCAGTATCCAAATCATTCCTTGAGTGTTGAGACAGAATTGTTTGGATTAATTCTCTGTAGTTTACTCTTTCCATAAAAGTATCTCCTCTTGAATAGCATCAAAAATGAGTAATTTGAGCTGATGCTCAGCGATTAATTCTTGAATAAAACGATTGCAGAAAAAATCATTATACACATCTTGGTTTATTGCTAAATACAAAATTCTGTTTGGTTGCTTTTTTCTCAGGGCAGAACGATAGCTGAGAAATTGACCCAAAGCTATATAAAAGCTGGCTAAATCAGATGCACCGATAAAAGACTTAATCTCTACAGCAATCTTGAAGCCATCTTTCTCTGCTGCTAAAATTTTCTCCCCTGCTAAGTCGATAAAAAAATCAAGTTCCTCTACCTTGATAAAAAGAGGATCGTGAGTGATGATCCATCCCTCTTTTTCTAAAGCTGAACGAACAGCATTGTGAAAGATATCTTTAGCGGACATATCATACCCACGAAATTGCTTAACCGAGCAGTATTGATTGCCATTCCGCCATCATATCATTACAGCCATTCGCGATCATCGCACTCCCCAAAAATTCCCCCACGGAGCATAACTCTCCCACCCACCAGCAATAAAGCAATATCAGGTCATTCACAGCAACTAGCCCAAAAAAACAGGCTAAAGCTGCATAAAGGTGTTCTTCTTCTACGAACAGGAGCAAACACACGGGCTCGTCCCCGGACGGTGAGGGTTCACGAGGGAAGAGCCAAATCGATCGATCGCGTGAACCGTTAAAGGCGTAAAATTTACTCTTTATAAGCGAAGTTATAAAGAGTAAATGCTCAACAGAATTGAAGAGCAACAGCCGGAAACCTTGAAGTTGCAGGCACCGGTGCCACTGGCATTGCATCCTGCAGCGGTGTACCTTGACAGTTTGGGGAGCGATCTCTCGAAGGCAACGATGGCGGCAGGACTCGACATCATGGCGAAGTTGCTGGCGGGCTCCGAGTGCGACCGGATGACGTTGAATTGGGCAGCATTGCGCTACAAGCACACGGCAGCGCTGCGCTCGGCTCTGGAGAAAAAGTACGCGCCAGCTTCGGTCAATCAAATGCTGTGCGCCCTACGGCGGGTGCTCAAGGAAGCTTTGCGGTTAGATTTAATCGACCCCCTGGATTACAGCAAGGCGGTGGACGTGAGAAGCGTCAAGCAATCGGGAAAGCCAAGGGGGCGGGCGCTATCCCCGGATGAAATTGCAGCGCTGGTGCAAAGCTGCTCTGGTGAGAGTACCGTTGATGTTCGAGATGCAGCCTTGATCGCTATCTTGCGGGGGGGAGGCATTCGCCGCGCTGAAGCAGTCAGCCTTAATTTGGACGATTTCAACCGCTCTACGGGAGCATTGGAAATTCGATTCGGGAAGGGGAAGAAACACAGGATGGTTTATCTCCCAGAGGCAGCGATGGCGTTGGTAGAAAAGTGGCTCAATTTGAGAGGAGAGGAACCGGGCCCGTTGCTTTTTCCCATCCGTAAGGGAGGAGAAATTCAATTTCGGCGGATGACGGACGATGGTGTTTTGAAGATTTTGCAGCGACGGGCTTTCCTCGCTGGAGTGGATTCTTTCTCGCCTCACGATTTCAGGCGGACGTTTTGCTCAGACCTCCTCGATGCTGGAGTCGATATCGTGACAGTGCAAAAGTTAGCAGGGCACGCATCGCCGGTAACGACAGCTAAGTACGATCGCCGGGGCGAAGAAACGAAGCGACGGGCTGTGCAGCATTTGGGGTTTTGATTTGAGGGTGGAGAGCTCATCGCAGATTTTCTTGAGCCAGCCAATTCACCCTAATCAGGCTATCTTGTACATTCTTAAAAATGGCGGTGTTTGAAAGGTTTAGGCTCAGTTTCTCTCTCGAAAGCGTACTGGCATTCGATCTGACGGATAAATTAACAGGTTTTGCTGTAATTGTTCCAGAGAAGAACGACCGTTGACTAACTCCCAATCGAAGTGGCGCACCAATAATGCTAACATCATCGTTCCTTCCAGCATTGATAGATGCTCTCCTAAACAACGATGCGAGCCGCTCGCCAAAGTCTATCATTGGCAGTGAACTTGTTTCCTTATTCTTGTCTAACCAACGTTCCGGCAGAAATTCCTCTGGATGAGCATAAACTTCTGGATCTTTTCCGGCTGCAAGCATTGACCAGGATACTCTCGTCCCACGCGGAATCACTGTACCGTCAATTAGAGTATCCCGTTGAGCCTCTAATGTAGTTGAGCCAGAGGCCACTGAATAAAGGCGCAGTGTTTCTTTGATAATGGCACGAATATAAGCCAATTCTTTGAGGTTTTTTAGGTTGATCCCACTTTGTTTTTGCCAAGCTTGGTCAACGACATCTCGTGCTTGTTGAAATACTCTTGGATTTAAGCTCAATTCGCCAACTGCAAAGGATAAAGTATGGGCTGTGGTGTCAGTACCCGCGATTAATAGTTCAATCGATTCTGATATTAAGGTTTCGCGATCGTATTTTGGTTCTTTAGCCGCGATTTTGACTAACATTGATTCCCTAAACAAACTACTGACTTGTGGGAAATCACCTTGATTTTGTTCTCTCATCTGTAAAGCTAAGTCAACGCGGGGGGGAGTAAGGAATTCCGTTAAATATCGCCTTGCTGCCCAATAATCCCGTGAATTCTGAGTTGGCAAATATTTCATCCATCTTTTCTCCCCCGTAGCTTGTCGCAGGAGACGATAACCTACAATAGACATCGCTTCGTACACCTTGCTAACTTCCAGGGGCGAACCTTCCTGAGTGGTACTATTTCTATCTACAGGAATACCTAGTACAAAAGAGGAAATCACCCTCATTGTTAGTTCCACAAACAGAGGATCTACCTCCACTTCTTTTGTGGGGGCAACTTGTTTCAGCGTCTCAATGACTTGTTCGCAAGCTTGGCTAATTATTTCCAGATATTTGGAAATATTGCTCGAACTAAATTCTGGATTCCAAGCCTGGCGTCGCCACTGCCACTCGGTTGCAGTTTCTCCGAGCATAATAGAACCGCTGATATCGTTCCATGCTTGACGTACTTGCTTGGATCTAATTAAGCTACCATCTCTCATCCCATTGATAATGGTATCTTCAATTACTTTTGGTTTACTTAAAATCACAGATGGAGTCCTGCCATTCCAGATGACGTACATCGGGCCTAGCTGCTGGCTCCAATCAAAGGATTGCTGAAATAATT
The DNA here is from genome assembly GCF_036701355.1 of Microcoleus sp. Pol12B3. Lineage (NCBI taxonomy): Bacteria > Bacillati > Cyanobacteriota > Cyanophyceae > Oscillatoriales > Microcoleaceae > Microcoleus > Microcoleus sp. Pol12B3. The sequence goes on along the minus strand of NZ_JAUBQS010000042.1, from coordinate 24,470 downwards.
TCTTCTGTTTTACTGCGGCTAATATTTGTGGCAGATTTCCTAACACCCAGTATTGGGGAGGCGAAGGAAGTGATTTTAGCGATTTATAAGCCTCCTTTTCTTTCCACCATCGCCAACTCAGTACAGACGCTATGCTAGTAACGACTAATACTATACCTAAATATAATAAAAAGTCAGAAGAACTATTTATTTGAGAAGTAATGCTTTGAAACATAAATCCGCCCAAGTCTATCCCAACTTTTTTCTTTCCATATACTACCTTGAAATGGAGATTAAGTAAGTCACCCTAATTAACGATAAAACGTTCGCGTTAGTAGCTGTCTAATGTGGCTCTAGCATTAACTCCTTTAGTGATAATCTGCCAGAATTCGTACTCGCCCTAAAATATGCGACAAGCTAATTCTTCCGGCTATTGATGGGAACTCTCATCCTCAATCTGATTTATCTGAGAATGGTAGGGCGGGAAAAAAGAGTATTTCCCCCTCTAGGAAAGCATGGAAAGAGAGGCGATCGCTCCTTTGACTCGATCCGGCTTCACCTCTTTCTTCGCGCTGCAACTGTTCGAGGTTGTTGTGACCGCTGATTTCTTGAATAATCCGCAGGCGAAGTCTGTATCGTATGGTTATTGTATCATGTTTGGGGTTTCCTGCAGACCCTTTTACTGTACAAGACCCTTTTTAAACAGTTTCTGAGATTCGGTTATACTATTTCACTATATTCATTATTCAGCAATCATGTTGAAGTCAAGAAAACACCATGCTAGACACTGCACTTAAGTTTCTCAAAGATGAATTAAATACTTACTTGCTGACCCAGGCAGGTTCAGACTCGATCAAGGTGGAGATGAGTAAGTTGGTAGATGAGGCCGGTAAATATGCGTTTGAGCTAGACACCATTGCGGCTTCTATTATCAACATAGAAGAGGAGCGCATCTTCAAATCCCAGCTTCCGGAACGCATTTATACAAACGGGCAACATATCGTGTTGGAGCCTGAATTAAAACTTAACTTACATGTGCTATTTGCCGCCAACTTCAAAGTTTACGATCAAGCACTGAAGTATATTTCCTACGTGTTGACGTATTTTCAGTCCCATCCCTCCTTCACATCGGTAGAATATCCCGGTCTCGATCCAAGTATTGAGAAACTAACAACAGAACTGCAATCGCTCAGTTACGAGCAATTAAACCAAGTATGGGCTTTTATCGGTGGGAAGCAACTGCCATCTGTTATCTACAAGGTTCGCATGGTGTCCCTACAGGCTAGGGTTCCAACGCTTATTCAACGTCCAATCATAGAAATCAACACAAATCTTCACACCCAATGACCCTGTGATTTAGTATGATTATTGAGTAAGTATCTAATTACAGCATATTCCAAGTCCATAGAGTACAGTAGCAGCTATATTGTCCAGTACGTGTTCTGTAGGGTGCGTCGCTGCTCGTGTTTAATGGAACTTGTAGATTGTTAATGGCGACGCACCTTACTACAAAATTGTGTGTACCACATCTATACGGAATATTATATGGAATATTATGCTGTATAAGATAAGCTGATTGTTGGCCTACTCTCATCGAGTCTGGAAGGCTCGCAGTGACCATGCAGTTCCGTCTATTATTCACGGTCAGCATATCCCACAATTACTATAGTCAGGGCTGCAAAGACTTCAGGTTTATTATCCCTCCTGATAGTACCCAACTGTTGAAAAACGGCAAACTGATAGCGAAGATAGCTGAGGATAAACTGCTTGTTTTGTTTGCAGCAGATGAGACGGAAAACCCTTTGGTTTTGCTGACTGGAAAGACCCTACGCATCGGCTTGAAACTCCTCAATCCTCTCTTTAGCAACTTCACCGACTTCGACTTCGATTTCAATTTATCCCGTCCTCTCTACAGAAATTTCACTAACTCTGATACACTGGATGCGGCTAAAACTATCACTTTGGTAGGTCAAGTGTTCAGCCATTTGCTGAGAAATTCGGCACGACCTGTGACGGTAATACTAAAGAATAGTGACGGTCAGGTGCTGCAAACAGATACGATCGCTGCTACGAACGATCGGTTAACCGTTTCTTACGACCTCACAGGCCAAGTGGAGGGGGCTTATAGCGTCGAAGAATCTTATCTAGGAAATATCAAAACTGTTAGTTATTATTCAGGTTTTGAATTACAACAGCAAGGAGTTTTTGGCATTATTGAAATTGCGATCGCCAGTAGCTTCTATACCACCCCTCCTAATTTTGCGATCGCCTTTACCGCCAAACAACAGACGCTGAAATATTATGTAATAGCTCAAAATTACTCTGATGCGGACTTCAATCAACTGTCTGTTGCCGATGCGGGAGAAGAGGGGCGATCGCAGATTAACTTTACAAAAGTTCTTCCTACGGCCTTCAAAAATGATGATATTTCCCCCAGCCTACTAGGTAATGGCGATACCAAGATTGCTCTATTTAAATCGCAGACAGCCGTGACACGACAGGAAAAGGCTCGAAAGAATATTCGGTTGCAAAAGCAAAAAAATGGAGGCGTAGAGGAATTGATAAAGCATCTTCCTCAACCCGGTGCTGAAAAAGCAACTTCAGATAAGATCGTCCAGCTTTCAAAACCACAACCATAAAGGCTCAAACCTATGCCAACTTACAAAACCCCGGGCGTTTACGTAGAAGAAATTTCGATTTTTCCCCCTTCGGTGGCGGAGGTGGAGACAGCTATTCCAGCTTTCATTGGCTATACCGCCAAAGCAACCAAACTCTCAGATAACGATCTCCTGAAAACCCCTACAAAAATCAGTTCATTGCTGGACTTCGAGACTTATTTTGGCAATGCACCTAGAATAAGTTTTTCCGAAGTGGTAATTGACGAAAACAACAATTTCCTCAAATCTAGTTTTACCAACAATTATTATTTATACGACAGCATCAGGTTGTTCTTTGATAATGGTGGTGGCAATTGCTACATAGTAGCGGTAGGTTCTTACGCAGAACAAGTAGACCCAGGTAAGTTGAAGGGCGGTATAGATGCGTTGAAAAAATACGATGAGCCTACCATACTGCTTTTCCCCGATGCCGCTGGTCTAGATGCTAATGAATTAGGATCGGTTCAAACTCATGCACTAGCTCAATGTGCTAATCTGGGCGATCGCGTAGGGGTGTTTGACACCAAATATTATGACCCGAAGACAACCATTTTTGACGAATATATCACAGAGTTCCGCGACAAAATAGGCATTAATCACCTTAAATATTGTTCTGCCTATAGTCCTTGGTTGAAGGTAAATTACAGCAAAAATGTCTTCTATGAAGATGTTAGAGGTGTCATTAAAAAAGGGGCTGTAACGGTTACTTTGAACACACTAACTACCGACGCTGGCATACAAGCTATTATTACTAAATTGGAGAATGCAGTAACGGATGTAAATACCGTTAAAACAAAGATATCAACGGCTCTGGCAAATGCTACATCGATAAGTGCTAAGTACAACACGGTACTCACAGCTTATAAGAATGATAAGACACCTGCTAGTATGCAAGCGATTTTTCAATTTCTGTTTCAATTGGCTGACCTTATTGATGGTCTTTTAGATGTTAATACTGGAGTAAAAGGGGCTGATCTGAAGGAAAATATCGAGAACTCAATCACCACTTCACTGAAGAATGCTTTTAGTGAACTGATCGGCAATGAAAAAGAGTTAGATACAAAAGCTGTCGGTGATTATACTCCTCAATGGGATGTCGATCCCGATCCTAGTTCTACCCTATGGGATAACATATTTACACCATCGTCAGTCGTCGAGGCATCAAACGTCATTCCTAATACAGCCACCACCGATGCGACCAAGTGTGATGCTCTTCTGCCTAACATCAACAAAAACTTCACTATCGTCAGTGAAGCTATCAACGGTTTTGTTTCCGGGGCTTCGCAATACGTAAACATCTACGAGAAAAGCTTATACGATACCTATCCAATTTACCAAAATATCATTAAAGGCATTAATGACACTGCAACTGTCGTTCCGCCTAGTGGTGCGATCGCTGGAATCTACGCAATGGTAGACGGACAGCGTGGTGTGTGGAAAGCTCCAGCAAATGTGAGTCTGGCTAGTGTGATTGAACCAACTTACAACTTCGATCTAAGTGAAACGAATAGTTTGAATGTTGATGCGAATGCTGGCAAATCCATCAACGCCATCCGTCCCCTCACGGGTAAAGGGACATTAGTGTTAGGAGCGCGGACACTGGCAGGAAACGATAACGAATGGCGTTTCATTTCGATGCGTCGCTTCTTCAATATGATCGAACAGAGTGTGAAGGAATCCACTTACTGGGCAGTGTTTGAACCAAATGATGCTAACACTTGGGTCAAAGTACGCGGCATGATCGAGAACTACCTAACCCAGAAATGGCGGGAAGGTGCACTAGCTGGAGCCACTCCCAGAGATGCCTTTTTTGTCAAATGCGGACTCGGTATTACGATGACTGCATCTGATATTCTTGAGGGGAGAATGAATGTGGAAATTGGCATGGCAGTAGTGCGTCCTGCCGAGTTTATCATCCTGAAGTTCTCTCACAAATTACAGACCTCTTGACAACTTCAAGCCAACCAATCGCTAACTAACTCAAGTAAATAGAGCGAAAAATCATGCCTGATAAACTATATCCCCTTGCCGTCTTTCATTTTCGTGTTGAGTTTGGCACAGAACAGCTCGGATTCACTGAAGTTGCGGGATTAACCCAAGAAAACCAGATGATTGAATATCGCGCAGGTGATTTTCCTGAGTATTCTTCCATCAAAATGCCAGGTTTGAGGAAGTTCAACAACATCACTCTCAAGCGTGGAATCATGCAAAGTGATAACAAATTCTTTCAATGGTTAAGTAGTGGGATGAAGCTGAGTAAAGTAGACAGAAAAGATCTTACCATCAGCTTGCTGAACGAAAAGCACGAACCAGTCATGACATGGAAAGTAATTAGGGCTTTCCCGGTCAAGTTGGAAGGTCCCCAATTAAAAGCGATGGGTAACGAAGTCGCGATCGAATCCATCGAAATTGCCCATGAAGGACTAGAAATAGAGAATCTCTAATGCCGAATTATTATCCACCTGTTGGGTTTCATTTTAAAGTTGAGGTGCAGAATCTGCCAGCCAACGATAATGATGTGCGGTTTACAGAAGTTAGTGGTCTTTCAGTGGAAATGGGCACTGAAGAAATAGCCGAAGGAGGAGAAAACCGGTTTATCCAGAAATACCCCACCCGTACCAAATACCCAGAACTAATCTTAAAACGCGGACTGCTAGTAAATTCTGAGATTCTCACTTGGATTCGCCAGTGTCTTGAAGACTACAAGATTCAGCCCAAAGATATCTTCATCAAACTACTGAATGAAGAGCACCAACCTCTGCTGACTTGGAATGTGGTCAATGCTTACCCAACTAAATGGTCGGTGAGCGATCTCAATGCCTCGAATAATGCGGTGGTAATTGAAAGCTTACAGCTTTTTTATCAATATTTTACCTTAGTTAAAACTTAAACCATGCCAATAATTGTCGATGAAGTCGTGATCTCTGTAGAAGTCACCAACCAAGAATCCGGTGGTGCAGCCTCAGCACCTGGTGCTACTCAGGACAAACAAATCATTATCAATGAATGTGTAGAACGGGTGCTCGACATTCTGAAACAAAAGGAAGAGCGTTAAACAATGAGCGACAAGGGAACACTAGAGAAATTGCTGATCAAAGCTTTTGATAAGCCTGATTATTCTGGGCAACCTATCGGAGAGTTCTCGGCTTATGTAAATCCGAACGAGATTACTTTGTCTTATGAAATTGAATACGACAGCGCTCAAGGAGCTGGGACAAATAATAGTCGGATGAACTTTAAGAAGTTGAAGCCGGGAGAAATGTCGCTTGCCTTCTTTATTGACGGCACTGGTGCGAATGGCAACCAGATTGATGTGCAGAAGAAGATCGAAGAGTTTCAGATTGTCACGGGTTACAACGGTAACATTCACAGAACAAATTATCTAAAAGTGACATGGGGCAAACTGCAAGTAAAGCGCTGCGTGCTCAAAAGCGCCTCGATCGCCTACAAGTTGTTCAAACCAGATGGCATTCCCTTACGGGCAGTTATTACTGCCAATTTTACCGATAATTCAGATGACCAGACGCGCGTAGCTTTGACGCAGGATCAATCGCCGGATCTCACTCATGTTCGTCTCGTGAAAGCAGGCGATACCTTGCCTAGTTTGTGCGATCGCATCTATGGCGATCCCAATTATTATCTGGAAGTTGCTCGTGCTAACCGGATCGACAACTTCCGCAACCTCACCCCCGGTAGCAAACTTTTCTTTCCCCCTTTGGAGAAGTAGCGATGCCGGAAATCAGAACTTTGCCCATTCCCGCCGAACATCGTGAATTCACTGTCAAAGTGAATGACGAAGCAGTGGTGCGCGAGCATCAGTTGTTGGGAGTGTATGTGATTAAAGCAGTGAATAAGATTGCTGCTGCACGCTTAGTATATTTGGATGGGGCTGCTGCTGCAAGTGATTTCCCTCTGAGTAATACAGATCTTTTTATTCCGGGCCAAGCAGTTGAAATTCTTGCCGGTACTGGTAACGATCCAGTCTCCTTGTTTAAAGGGATTGTGATTCGGCAGCAGTTAAAAGTGCGCGATCACACAGCCCCTCAGTTGATTATCGAATGTCGGCATTCAACAGTCAAGTTAACTGTAGGTCGTAAAAACGCCTACTTTTTCGAGCAAGCTGATAGCGAGATTATCAGTACCTTGTTAGAAAGAGCAGGGATTGATGCGGAGGTGGACAGTACATCTGTAACTCACCAACAGCAGGTGCAGTATAACAGCACGGATTGGGATTTCCTGTTGGCGCGAGCTGAGGCAAATGGCAAGCTGGTATTTACCAAGGGCGATCTCGTGACGGTGAAAGCACCTACCTTTGGCGATACGCCAGTCTGTAACCTCCAGTTTGGTGCAACGATTCTGGAACTGGATGCTGAAATCGATGCCCGCCTGCAATACAGTGCTGTCAAAAGTTTAACCTGGGATGCCACCCAACAAAGTGTGCTGGAAAAAGAGGCGAAAAACCCCAATTTTAATGCACCAGGCAACTTGAGCAGTGATGATTTGGCGGCGGTGATGGCATTGGATTACTATCGGCTGCAACATATAGCTGTCAGCGAAGATGAAGCTCAAGCTTGGGCAGATGCCCAATGGCTCAAATCCCAAATGAGCAAGGTGAGTGGTCGGGTCAAATGTGAAGGTATATCTATAGTCAATCCGGGCGATATTGTCACTTTGAGTGGGGTGGGCGATCGCTATAATGGCAACGTATTTGTGACAGGGGTTAGGCAAGATTTCGATCTAGTGCAGGGGTGGAAAACCCACATCCAGTTTGGAAATGTTGAAAAATGGCTGGCAGAAGAACACAATATTTCCGCGTCGCCAGCGGCTGGCCTCCTGCCAGGGGTGAATGGCTTACAAATCGGGGTAGTGGTTAGCAATGAAGACCCTGATGGGGAACACCGGGTGCGCGTGAAGATGCCTTTGGTGAATGACGAAGAGGATGGTACTTGGGCGCGGGTGGCGGCAGTCGATGCTGGCAATGAGCGTGGCTTCTTTTTCCGTCCCGAAATAGGAGATGAGGTAGTATTGGGCTTTTTGAATGACGATCCTCGGCAGGCCGTGCTGCTGGGAATGCTGCATAGTAGTGCTAAAGCCGCACCGTTACAAGGCGCCGATCAAAATCATGAGAAGGCATATCAAAGCCGCTCAAAAATGAAACTTTACTTCAATGATGAGAAGAAAATAATCCTATTGGAAACACCAGCAGGCAATAAGCTGACGTTAAGTGAGGAGGATAAAGCGATCAAGATAGAAGACCAAAACAGCAACAAAATTACTATGACCGCAGACGGCATCAAAATCGAAAGCAGTAAAGCAATTGCCCTAAAAGCTGGAACCGAGTTGACGATCGAGTCAGGAACATCATTAAGTGCAAAAGGAGGAACCAACCTGAAACTAGAGGGAACATCCGGTGCAGAATTGTCCAGCACCGCCACAACCACCGTCAAAGGCGGTTTAGTACAGATCAACTAAATTAATCTATTCAATTAATCCTATGCCAGCAGCAGCAAGAGTCGGCGATATCAGCAATCACGGTGGAACCATTGTCGGGCCTGGTGTCAGCAATGTCTTAATAGGTGGCAAACCGGCGGCGGTGGCAGGTGATACCCATATCTGTTCGTTGCCTCCCCCCGGTCATCAACCCACCGCAAGTGTTTTTCCAATGGGTAGCACGACAGTGTTAATCGCAGGAAGACCCGCACTGCGGATATCGGATGCGTGCGTGTGTGGCGCAATGGCGGCTGTGGGCGAACCAAAAGTCATTATCAATTGAAGGAGTGTAAATCGTCATGTCAGACCTAACCTATACATCTTTTCTGGGGACTGGCTGGAGTTTTCCGCCAGAGTTCGTCCTGGAAACCGGCGAGGTAGTGATGACAGCAGATGAAGAAGATATTCAATCTAGTCTAAAAATTCTGTTTGGGACGGCTATCGGTGAGCGTTTTTTAAATCCTAAATATGGACTTGATATGCAGGAAATGCTCTTTGAACCGATGAGTACCACGATGAAAACATACTTGATCGATCGGGTAAAAATAGCAATTTTGATCTACGAACCCAGGATCGAAATGTTGTCACTAGATTTAGATACAACAGCTCAAAATGAAGGCAGGATTGGCATCCTCATGGAATATAAAGTGCGGGCTACCAACTCGCGCTACAACCTTGTATATCCATTTAGTACCACTGATGCTAACGAAATCAGATAAATGCTAGAAAATTTGTAAAATCGGTAATGCAATATGGCTGAACAAGATATCATTCAGAATCGGATCTTCCAACTCGCGCAAAGCCAAGACGATCGCCTGCCAAAAGAGCTGGAGATACATTTTGCTGATATTGATGAGCAGACAACGGCAGATTTGCTGCGACTTGCCAAAGCATTTTCAGAATTCGTTAACTACTATCGCAATAATCCTGCAACGCCTGTTGGCAACTGGATTAATTTTTTCCATGAAGATATTAATATTGAGAAACTGCTGAATAACGAGAGTGAATATACGTCTCCCCATCTCGCCCTCTTCCTCGCGTTTCTGGAACTTTACAAACAGCCTCAGAGTATTATCAACAACATTACGGCTCGCCACCTAGATTTTTATTACCAAGATGTATTGCGCCTGAAAAAGAAAGCTGCGATCGCCGATAAAGTGCATCTGCTACTCGAACTCAAAAAAAATGTCGCCCCGATCCGCATTTTGCCTGAACATTTATTTTCAGCCGGTAAAGATGCGACCAATGTTGAATTAATCTATGCACCAACGCGGGAAACCGTCATCAACGCTGCCAAAGTCGAGTCATTGCGCTCCGTATTTTTCGATTCTCAAGGACGTGGCACAATTCGCTACGCCCCCATTGCTAAATCATCAGATGGTTTGGGCGGAAAACTCGTCGAAAATGCACCGAAGTGGTCGGGGTTTGGCAAACCACAGCTACCCGCAGCCGAAGTGGGATTTGCGATCGCCTCTCCTGTCTTGAGAATGCAGGAAGGCGATCGCAAAGTAACTGTATCCCTTCAATTAAATAATGTAGACTCAAAGCAACTCAATAACAAATCACTCCAGAATGCCTTTGACGTATACATTACAGGTGAAAAGAATTGGCTATCCTATACCGTCTCTCCTAGGTTAAGTCCTGACAATTTGCTGACGTTCAGTTTTACAGTGCCTGAAACTGAAAAATCAATCATTGATTATAATGCCGCAATTCATGGCTACTTCTATAATTGTCCGACACCGATCGTCCAAGTTTTATTGAGAGCAAATAATGCCAATATAGGCTATAACAATTTTAGAAACGTGACGTTGCAAACTGCTGCTGTTACAGTTGAAGTCTCAAACATTACCTCATTGACACTAGAAAGTGATAGCGGAACACTGGATCCGAAAAAAGCCTTTTTGCCATTTGGCCCCCAGCCCACCAAAGGTTCCCGTTTTATGGTGGGTTATGCTGAAGCACTTTCTAAAAAACTGTCCCAAGTGAGTATTAAAGTGAAATGGAAAGATGCACCTGCAGATTTTGCAGCTCACTATAGTAAATATGGGGTAGTTGGGACTAATGGAGTAGTTATTAACATAAATAACAAAGACATAACTGTAAATAATAGTTACTTTACTGCAAAAGTTTATTTGAAAGATAGCGAGGGTTTGAAAAAACAGAGCTTAGAAAAACTGTTTGAGCCTCGTAACGAATTATCTGAACATACTTTTACATTTTATCAAGATTCTCCTGCATCTGTATCATCAAAAATCAACGCAGGCCTGAAAATATCTGCGCTCAAGGCTAATGGTAGTTTTTGGGCTATGCAGGAAGCAAACAAATCTGTGCTGGCCCAACCTGTATTGATGTCGTTTTCCTACCCTGACAAATTGGTATCTTTTCAAGAGAACGCTCCAGTAATCACTCCTGAAACACGCGCGGGATTTATCACTTTTTCTCTTGAACAAGATTTTCTACACGCCATCTATCGGCAGAAATATGTAGAAAATGTGATGAAATACAGTAAACAGGGTTCAGTTAAAAAAGCAGTAGTTATTTTAAATGAACCCTATACACCCACAATTCAGAGTATTGCACTATCCTACAAAGCACATTCCGATGCAGTGAGTATTTCCTCTACTTCACTAGATAATTTTGCCAATCCTAACCTGAACTTCTTCCATATCACCTACTTCGGGCAAAGGCGCGAACATGGCTATCAGCGCCAACAGATTGAGGCAAAAATTAAAGCAGGAATCAGTACAAGTGTTCCGCTTCTGCCCAGCTACAGCAATGCAGGCGAACTATTGATTGGTTTTAGCCAATTAAATCCTAGTGATAGTGTAAGTGTACTATTCCAAGTTGCCGAAGGCAGCGCTAATCCAGATTTGCCCTCAGAGGATCTTTATTGGTTTGTGTTGTGTGACAACTATTGGAAACCGTTGAGTCGAGCTGAAGTGGTATTGGATACGACAAATAAACTCCTTACCAGCGGCATTATCCAGTTTGTCATTCCCCCTGAAGCAACGACTCAAAATACGATTTTACCAAGTAACTTAATCTGGATAAAAGCAGCCATTAAACGCAATGTAACTGCTGTCTGCCAATTAATTGATGTCGCCGCCAATGCAGTGGAAGTGCAGTTTGTAGATGGAAATAATGATCGCAACCACTTACTGACTGCTTTAGAACCGAATAAAATCACCAAACTCAAAAACGGACTATCAGCAATCAAAGCCGTCAAACAACCTTATGCCTCCTTTGGTGGCAGTGCCGTGGAAACAGACAAAACTTTCTTCGCCCGCGTCTCGGAGCGACTGCGCCACAAAAATCGCTGCCTCACCCCTTGGGATTACGAACGGATTATTTTAGAAGCTTTTCCCAAAGTACATCAGGTGAAATGTATTCCCCATGCTAAAGAGAATGTATGGCTTGCGCCCGGACACGTTTTAATTATAGTCGTCCCGGATCTGAAAAATAAAAATGTTGCGGAGCCACTGGCGCCCAAAGTAGATGCCGACACGATTAATCGCATCACTACTTATGTGAAAAACCGTGCAGGAATGCAGGTAAGCGTCAAGGTTAAAAATCCTAACTATCAGAAGGTTAAGGTCGATTTTAAAGTTAAATTCCACCTAGGCTACGAATTTAATTATTATAAAACTCTATTAGAGCAGACCATCATCGAGTTTCTATCTCCTTGGGTTTATCAAAGTGATCGCGACCTTTCTTTGAGTGGCAAAATTTATAAATCAGTCCTACTAAATTTTGTTGAAGATTTGCCCTACGTCGATTATGTTACCGATTTTAAAATGTATAGCCCGACGAGCGCAAAAACAGGTAACTATAATGACATTAATGAGGTGCAGCCGCTGACGCCTGATGCCATTCTCGTCTCAGATTCGACTCATATAATTAATCCAGCGCCTGGGTAAGTATTCCTCTAATTAATTTTGTTTAAGTATCTCTAGGTAAGTAACTATGCTCTCTCAACTAACTATTCCGAAGAAGAATACTCAACTATTGGCAATGGATCGCGAGCAATTATATGCGATCGGGCTTAAGCACATCCAGCAATTGTCTAGCCAAATCTGGACAGATTATAACCTTCACGATCCAGGTATAACAACGCTTGAGTTGTTATGTTACGCCCTGACAGATTTAAGCTACCGCGCCTCATTTCCGATCGCAGATTTGTTAGCAAGTGCAACCGACAATGCCGCCGAAATGAAGAAACAATTCTTCACGGCGCGCCAAATCTTGCCCAACCGTCCACTGACGCTTTTGGACTACCGAAAGCTCTTAATTGATATTGAAGGCGTAAAAAATGCTTGGTTGCAACCTGCTTCTCTTTCTTACTATGCAGATATCCTTAATTCTTTCTATTCAGATGCCGAAGACATCCTCGATCCACCACGACTTGGTTGTGCTACTTTGTTTGTCAATGACATTATCAATCTGTCATCTTTAGTGGGTAAACTAAATCAGCCTTCCGACCCACTATCGCAATATCTAAAAAAAAGGTTGACAACCAAAACTAAAAAAACTATGTCTGCTTATCAAGCTACACCTGAAGAGCAGTCACTAGAGGAATCGCTAAAAACTTTGTTAGTGCAGGATTTGAATCGAATAATTCAAACTTCCGGGCAAAATGGGGGAAGTCACAGCATTTCACTTTACGATCCGCAACGATTTGCTAACGTCACTTTGTCCGATAGCACCCAGAAATTACTTAACCTAAACAGAGGCGAAGTAGATATTGAACGTCTGAATCGGATGCTTTTGGAGGACGCTTATGAGCAGGAGATATCGCAAGATCAATGGCTACGGAATAAACAAGATCTGAAAAAAGTTAATTTGGTGGGATTGTATGAAGTAAAGATTGAGTATGGGGATACTGCTGATCAACAAGAGGTCATGCAAGTTGTGCAGCATAAATTGCAGGCAAATCGGAATCTATGCGAAGATTTTGTACAATTTAATGAAGTAGAAACCCAGTCTTTTCAACTTTGTGCTGAACTAGAGTTAGCGCCTGATGCGGATGTGACAAAGGTAAAGGCTGCCATTCTATCTCAAGTGCCACAATATCTATCTCCATCGGTCAGATTTTACTCGCTAAGTGAAATGTTGGTACGCAAAAAAGCAGATGGAACTCCCTACGATGTAGATGAAATTTTTGATGGGCCTGCACTCGATCGCGGTTTCATTGATAATGATGAACTAGAAAACGCCGATTTACGCAAAGAAATTCGCCTGTCTGACATCATTAGTATTATCATGGATATTAAAGGAGTACAAGCAGTTCGAGACATTGTTATCAACCCAGAGGAGAATAAAGTTCCTTTAGTCAATAAATGGGTGATCCCAGTTGAGGTAGGGAAGCAAGCAAAATTGAACGTAGAACGATCGCGTTTGGTCTTCTACAAGCGAAATATGCCTGTAATTGCTCGTAGTGTAGAAGATGTATCATCAACTGTACCACCTGCAAATGAGGTGGAAAATGACCTGGAAATTCCTTTAGGGACATACCGAGATTTAGCCAAGTATTATTCGTTTCAAAATCATTTTCCTGCCATTTATGGGCTGAGCAACGTTGGCTTAAGCACCACAGCAGACGACAAACGCCAAGCACTAGCTTATCAATTGAAAGCTTATCTGCTATTCTTCGATCAGATTATGGCAAATTACATGGCTCAGCTTAGTCAAGTAAAGTCATTGTTTTCGACCGATCCAGACCTGCCGTCAACTTATTTCTATCAGGTAGTTGACTCGTTTGCTGATTACAACAAAATCTACGCTACAAACAATGTCATAGACACCTTGCAAGCTGAGAATAATAGTCACGAAGCAGCGACAGGCTTCGAGCGTCGCCACCGTTTTCTAGATCACTTAATCGCTCGCTTTGCTGAACGCTTCCATGATTTTGCTAATACGATGTACTCTGCATTTGGTGAAAGTCATGAAAGCATTATTCGCTATAAATGCGAGTTTCTAGAAAATTATCCTATCATTAGTCAAGAGCGATCCTTAGCATACAACTATAACCTCAACCAAAATCAAGATTTATGGAATACAAACAATGTATCGGGCTTAGAAAAGCGACTAGCTAAACTATTAGGCATTCGCAATCATCAACGCCGAAATTTGGGAGAGATTACATACGACGTTTACGCAGAGGTGCATGAAGATCAGACAAATGAGTTTCGGTTTCGCATTCGCAAGCGAGATAGTTTACAAATCATTCTTAGCAGCCGTACGTACTACCCAACACAGCAGGTAGCAAGAACGGCAATGGAACAAGCGATTCATGCAGGTTTGTTGCCTTCGGGATACCAACGCAAAGTAGCGAGCGACGGCAGGCATTACTTCAACATTATTGATAATATAGGAGGTATTCTGGCTCGGCGGATTGAATATTTTAATACGGAAGCAGAAATGAACCATGCGCTTGATGAAGTGATGGAATACCTGAAGGTAAATTACAGCGATGAAGGGATGTATTTAATTGAAAATATACTGCTACGACCCGAGCAAAATACCGATCCATTTCTTCCCTTTTGTCCCACACCCGACTGCACCGATTGTGCTGAAATAGACCCATACTCTTACCGTATTCATATCATTTTACCTGCTTACAGCAGCCGATTTAGCAATATGCACTTTAGGCGATTTGCCGAAGAGGTAATTAGAGAAGAGACTCCAGCGCATATCTTGCCTAAAATATGTTGGATTAATCAAGAAAATATGGCTGAATTAGAAAAGCTCTATCGAGATTGGATTTACCTCAAAGCAGGTGTAGAAAAGACGAATCGGGAAGGGAAGCTGAGGAGTTTTATTAACAAACTCTTTAAGGTAAAGAGCGTTTATGATCACCAGAAGTTGCGTGAATGCGACAGCGGTGAAGATGAAGTCAAATTTATCCTTGGGCGCACGGCTTTAGGGACTGAGAAGACGATTGAAACTGAATGATTTCTCTATTTGCAATTGATTCAAAAGGACAAAAAACATGATATCCACACTAAAAATTCTCCAAGAAATTACCACAGGTTACAGCATTTTTGAAAAAGATCAGGTATTAACTGAAAGCCAACTCAATAGCATCACCAACTATCTAAACGATCAAACTCGCCTCACTTCCATCTATTTATTGGGTGTGGGAGTTGTTTCCGGCTTACGGGTTTCGCTGTCTAGCGATGCGATCGCAGTTACAAAAGGAATTGGCATCACAACCGATGGCGACTTACTCTATTACAGCAATGATATAGTGTGCGATCGCTTCACACTGTATGACAAATCCTATCCGAAGTATGCTCCATTCTATCTAACAAGTGAAGGTAGCAAAGAGGAAATGATTGCAGTCTATGAGTTAATTCCTAAAGGCGTAACAGATTCCAGAAACCCAGTTTTTCCATTAAGCCAATTTGCTACAGAAACCAGCAAAGACCTAAATAATATGGTCGCAGTCTTACTGATGGAAAGCTATGTGAATGACCCCGATGTCTGTACGGGGACTGATTGTGACAATTTGGGTCAAGATTGCGTCAATACTCGTAAGTTACTATTAGTAGAAAAAGATTCTATTAATTTATTGTTAAAACCTGCGATCGCAACGCCCGATGTAGCTTTTAACGCTTTCAATGAAATTGTTGCCGAGCGCCCTTTAATTGGTTCATCAATTACTTCTGTGAGCGCATTAGCCGATGTTTATCGAACCGTTTGCTCCAATATTCATGGCAACGTAGTTACAGAGCTTTCTAAGATCTATGTTAATTGTGCTGCTTTTCTCACTGATGTGTTTTTGTCCAACCCTACTACTGAATGGGTAACTCGGCTCACAGAAATCCAGAGCAGCTTCACCACTAACAATCGAGGTATCCAGTATTATTACGACTTTCTTAAAGATATTGTAGAAACGTACAACCAATATCGGGATTTATTATTTGGAGATAATACTTGGTGTTGCCCTGATATTAACTGGTTTCCAAAACACTTGTTGTTAGGAAATTTAGTGGGAAATTCTGATTCTGAGCCTGATAATAATCGCACCGCTTTTTATCCCTCACCTGCAATTAGCCAAACAGTAGAATCTCTGAATCATGCTAAATTTTTAGTTCGCAAACTTGATACACTGATCAAAACTTTTCAAATCCCTGCTGTCTCTGCTGCTGCTAATTCCATTCGCATCACGCCAAGCTTATTTGAAGATCAACCTTTGGAAGAACGGGCGATTCCTTATTACTATCAGGTCAATCTGCAACAAGCCAATCCCATCCATAAAAGCTGGAATTATCATCTTAGCCAGCGTCGCATGGATAATCGTAATTATTCCTACAACGCGCCTAACTACATGGTGCAGGGTGCGGCAGCCAATCCACTTGCTTCACAAATTGGTAAATTCTCTTTCTTCCGTTGTGAAGGATATTTAGGGGAGAAGGTGGAAACAGCCCTTTCTAAAATTGAAAGCGAGATCAAATCCAAAAATCTGCCCTTTACTGTTCGGTCTGTTTTCCTGGGACAAGATAAAACGAAAATAGTAAAGAGACCTGGCACCCGCTATTCTGATTTGCATCGCTTTCACTACCTGCTGCGGCAAGATGCCTATCATCAACTAGAAGAAGTAACGCAGTTTAGTAGAGAATTTAAGAAGAAAGTAGATGAAAATGTAACAGGGGAAAGTAATGCTCAAAGCTTGAAAGATCTTGCCACCCAAAGCAACGGAACTGTTACGCAGAATGCAGTAGCTGTTGGTGAAAAATTGAATCGCAGCTATAGAGATTATAAGGCTGATCAATCATGGAAGCCTAATTTTCTTGCAACGATTACAGCAGCTAGCGAATTTAAATTTAACATTAGTCCTGTCGTCAAGACCGAATTTACAACTCCTTTCGATTCATTGATTAGCAATACACGCATTTTATGGCTGGATTGGCTTGATGAAATTATCCAAAAGAAGGATGAGGCAGAGGATGAAAAGCTCCTCTTTGCTAGCTTTGTTTCTCAAAATCCCGGTATAGAGCATTTTGCGGGAGTGGTACGAGGTGGAACTTTGGTGCTGGTTTATGACAACAATAATACTGTAGTGGCTGACTTTATGCTGCCCTATTACCATGAAGATAAAGTCGAGGAAGCTCCCGTAGAACCAACTCTACCTAAACCGAGCACTAGACCTGAGATAATCATCAATCGCGGAATTAGAGTTCTACCTTCACTTGATAAACGCTTATTCGACTTCAAAGGAGTTCTTGAACCCGAATTGACTAAAAAGTTTACTTTACAAGAAAAATACTTCGATATTTATAAAGGATTTGTTGATGTAAGCACAGGGATCTTTACTGCAGCTGGCAATATCAAACCACAAAAGTATGCCGATGCCGTGCTGGACGTGCAGATTCGCGAGGTAGAGATCGAACAAGAAAAAGTTGCCTTGCTGAAACAACGAGCAACCTCGTCAGACGGGCGAACAGTAGAACGCGCCATTCAAGCAGAAGTAGAATTGGCTCAATCACTTCTGGCCATCGCCGAATACATTGGGGCATCAAATATTAGTGTTGCGACCGGAAGTGAGGGAAGCAAGGCAATGCAAGTAGTTTCTGACATTTCTGTGACGATAAGTCAAGGAAAGCCGTTGGAAACGTTACGCACAGGATTGAAACTTATACTTCGCGATTATCGGACTAACCAACAACTGACAGCAATTGTTGAAAGTATATTACGTAGGCTGGGTTAAAAAGTTATGGCAAACTTTTCCCACCGCATCCGCAGATTGCGCTGTTTGGTTTTTACGGCTAACCAAACAGAAGCTTTTGCCATCCGCCAATACTTACGCGATCGCACTTTCGATACTCTAATACCCGCTTGTGAATCTGCCTTTGAAGAAATGGCTAGTGGAGATGGCATAATCCACATTTCCAAACTGGAACTCCATCTAAAGGTCAATTCTAAACAGGAACTTGTGGAAGTATTACCTGAGTTAATCCAACAGAAACTCAACGAGCAATTACAGTCGATTAATTTGGCGACAATTCCGATTACTCAGTCGGGGGTAGTTTGGCAAAAGGCTACAGCCCAACAAGATCGGTTCGCCACATTACTTCACTACTTGCAGACAGGTTTAATGCCTTGGCAAGCGTCCTATACCTCAACCTCCGAAATCGCAGTTAGTTTAAAGGAAACCTGCCGCCAACAGCAATCGCAACTTATGGGTTACTTATCTAGCCAAGGGGAGACAATAGGTTTCTATTTTCGGTTGCTCCAACTTTGGCCAGTAACAGAATTTCTAACGCTAATTGACGCGGTGTCAGATAAATTTTTACCAGAATGGAGGATAGCAATTACGGCATCGGTCAAATTTGTACTCGGCACAACAGAGAGCTTTCTGAATCGCCATAGAAAATTGCAACTAGGGGCAGCCATTTTATCACAAGGTTTGAGCCGATCGCCACAGCACTTCAGCCCGCCTGACTTCAGCAGAATTTTAAACAGCGTACTATCACAAGAAGGAATCGATCGCAATTTTTTCATTTCCTCCCTTCCAGCCACTGCTGCCGTTTTGTTCCAACCATCATCAAGCTCCGATCCCTCATTTACTCCTACTACAAATTTACCAGGAACCGTAAACCAGCAACCTGCTGATGATGGTAGTGAAGCAATGCGATCGCCTCCCAATCCAGCTTCTATTCGTTTATTCGAGAACAGAGGTGAACTGTCGAATCGTGAGGCTGAATTATCTGACTCTGCGCTAACTCCTGCGGTGGAAATTGCCTCGGCTGGTGATGAATTCCCGCTCTTCGTCAACCATGCAGGCATAATTTTGCTCCACCCGTTTATCAGCCCATTTTTTGAGGCAACTGGTGTTAAGCAAACTGGCAGTCAGGCGATAGCAACTAATCAAGCACGGGCAGCCGCCCTGCTTCATTTCCTAGCAACTGGACAGGAAGAACTCTATGAATATGAACTGGGCTTAATCAAAATCTTGTTAGGGCTAGAACCAGAAACAACCCTTTTAGTTGGGGAAGGATTGATGCAAGAGGGTGATCGAGAAGAAGCTGAAACAGTTTTGCAATCTGTTATCAATTACTGGACTGTCTTAAGGAATACATCAGTTGATGGACTGCGATCGTCATTTCTGCAACGTTCAGGGTTAGTGCGTAAAACAGGGGATAGCTGGAAGCTACAAATAGAAACTCAACCATTCGATATGTTGCTCGAACATCTTCCTTGGAGTATCAGCATTATCAAACTATCATGGATGAAATATCCCCTCTACACAGAATGGCAGACGTTTTAAGCGATAACGCCCAGGATTTGGAACGCGAACTAAATTGGTTTGCGGAAGTTCTGGATGCTCGGCTGAGGTTATACTTCAAACCAGACCAGGAGAGTGAGGCTACCCTAGCGTCTATTTTTGATATTCTCCCTCCCAATCTGAGCGATAGCAATTCCTATTACGCCGAATTTATTCAGCAGCACGAATTTTCTAGTGACGAACGCTTAACGATTTTGTTAGCACTCATTCCTCACATCCGCCCGCAGTTACTCGATGTACTTTGGAATAAGAATGAAGCGATCGATCGGGGTTTTACTGAATTTGGGGGATTGCAAGGGACAACCCACGGCGGCTTCATCCCAACAGGCGAAACCGTTGCTTTTCTGTTAGCTGGCGACAATCTTTCTATTCGCTTCAAGCTCATGCGTCTGTTTGGAGGCGACCATCCTTTTGCCCGTTATAATATCCTCTATCTCGCTCCAGTTGCCTCTGGCGAGCCACTGCTGAGTGGTGCGTTGACTTTCTCACGGGAGTACCTTTACCGATTGACCACTGGCATTGAACGCAAACCAAACTTTAACAGTGAATTTCCCGCCCGCTTGATCGAAACGCAACTCGATTGGGAGCATCTAGTGTTGCCTTTTTCGATTCTAGAGCAACTAGATGAAATAAAACATTGGATCTTACACGGACACACCTTGCTTCAAGATTGGGAGATGCACTACAAACTGCGACCAGGGTTTACCAGTCTATTCTATGGGTCTCCGGGCACAGGTAAAACTTTTTCGGCTTGTTTGTTAGGCCAGCACTGTGGCTGCGATGTTTACAAAATTGATCTGAGTATGATCGTGTCAAAATATATCGGCGAAACCGAAAAGAACTTAGCAAAAATTTTTGATATGGCTGAGCATAAGCAATGGATTCTTTTCTTTGATGAAGCGGATGCTCTCTTCGGTAAGCGAACCAAAGTAGATGACTCTCACGATCGCTATGCTAACCAGGAAATTAGTTTTCTGCTACAACGGATTGAAGAGTTCAACGGGGTGACAATCCTGGCTTCTAACCTGAAGGGAAATATCGACGATGCCTTCATTCGTCGCTTCCAGTCAGTCGTACATTTTCCTATGCCTAAAGTAGCAGAACGCCTGAGGCTCTGGAAAAATGCGTTTTCTATCAAAGCCGTATTAGAAGAGAAAATAGATCTCGGCAGGCTGGCTGATAAATACGATATTTCAGGAGGTATTATTATGAATGTAGTGCGTTATTCTTCACTAAAAACCTTAAGCCGCAACGAGAATAGGATTTTGCTGGAAGATATAGAAGAAGGAATCCGCCGAGAGTTTCTCAAAGAAGGGAGAACCGTATAAATAAAACGACCAACTATCTGAAAAGCGATCGCAGGCAAGCTCATACCATTTTCGATTGTGGATTAGGAACTCTCTCCCTTTCCCCTCCCTTTTAGGAGTCACCGAACATGACCAATGTCAAACACAAGACTGTTAACCGTGCTGCCACAGTGCAGAAGCCAGCAGCCGCGCTAAAGGGGGTGCAGCGCCAAGCGGTGACGACCAGAAGTTCGGTACAGATACAAGCCTCGATGAAGGTATCTTCTCCCAAAGATCCAGCAGAAAAAGAAGCGGATGCTACCGCCAAAAAGATTATGCGGATGGCGATACCGGAAAGCTCGATCGCCTATGTGAAGACTGGCAGTGATGGTCTATTTCGGCAGGTGAAACAGGAAGAAAAGGAAAAGAAAGTCCAGACTAAATTGCGATCGCCCTACATTACTCGTTTTGCCGATTCGGGTATTTTCACTCAACCGAAAAAGAAAGAAGACGAAAATATTCAACGGAAAGCGGAAGGACAACCAAATGTCGCCTCAAATGTGGCCGCAGATATCCAAAACAGTATGGCTGCTGGTTCTCCACTGCCTCTGAGTGTGCGCCGCTTCATGGAACCACGCTTCCAAGCTAACTTTAGCAATGTCAAGATTCATACTGGCGATAAGTCTGCAAAACTCAATCGCCAGTTAAACGCCCAGGCATTTACCATGGGAAATCAGATCTTTTTTGGCAAGGATAAATTTAAACCGGAAACCTCAGAAGGGAAGGAACTGATTGCCCACGAATTGACGCACACCATTCAGCAAGGGGCTGCTATTCAGCGCAGTGAAGATGTAGCTGTCACCCAACAATCACCGATCCAGATGCAACGGCTAGGACTTAGTGACATTCTCGATGGGCTAGCCGACCTAGCGGCAAATGTACCGGGTTTCACTCTACTGACTGTGATTATTGGACGCAATCCGATTAACCTGCAAGTTGTGGAGCGTAATTTCACGAATTTGCTGAGGGGTTTTATGGGTCTAATTCCTGGTGGCGAAATTCTGTTCCAGGTGCTTCAAAGATATGCAGTCGTTCAGCGCATTGGTATTTGGGTTGAGCAGCAGATGAATGCCATCGGGTTGAGTTACGATGACCTGCGTAGACGCTTTACAACCTTCACAGATTCCCTGAGTTGGACGGATATCTTTAGTCCTGGGGATGTTTGGCGGAGGGCGCAAAATATTTTCACTGAGCCGATTACGCGCATCCGCAATTTTATCTCGCGGTTGATTGACCAAGCGATCGCATGGCTGAAAGAAACTTTTATGCAGCCCCTCAGCAACTTCTGTCGAGAGATTCCCGGCTATACACTAGTAACAGTAATGCTAGGGCGCGATCCCTTTACTAATACAGCAGTAGATCGTTCTGCACTCAATGTTGTGCGAGCCTTTGCGGAATTTATCCCCGGTGGCACTGAGAAGGTTAATCAGCTTGTGGAATCCCGTGGATTGCAACGAGCCTATGAATGGTTTGTGCAGGAAACCCAAGCCCGAAATTTGACGTGGGCAAGGGTAACAGGTACATTTTCCCAAGCCTGGAATTCTCTACGGCTGGAAGATGTGCTGCATCCAATTGACACAATACAGCGATTGGTGACGATGTTCCGTCCATTGATGGGCGACCTCGTGGGCTTTGCTGGTGCTGCGTTAATGAAACTGCTCGAACTCATCTTTGAAGCGGTAATGGGGGCTGGAGGTGCGAGGATTCTAGCGATTCTGAAGCGAGGAAGAGACACATTTCTCACAATTGTCCGTAATCCAGTCGGGTTTTTGGGTAATCTGCTCAGGGCTGTGGGGCAGGGTGTGCGGCAGTTTATGAACAATATTCTACAACACCTGCAACAAGGCGTAATTGCCTGGTTAACTGGCCCGGTAGCCCGTGCTGGGATTCAGATGCCGGAGCGTTGGGATCTGCGCGGCATTATTGGGTTTGTGATGCAAATCTTGGGACTGACTTGGGATCGCATCCGGCAAAAGCTGGTAAGACTTATGGGTGAGCGGGCTGTGGCTACCCTTGAAGCTGGTTTCCAACTTATCCAAGAAATTCGTGAGCGGGGTTTAGTCCAAGCATTGCGCGATCGCGTGACAGAATTTTTCGGACAATTGCGTGAAGCAGCTTTAGGCGGTATTAAGTCGTTCATTCAACAGCGATTGGTAATGGCGGGAATTCAGCAATTACTTTCCCTACTCAGTCCTGTTGGTGCGGTGATTCAAGCGATTATCAAGACCTACACCACCATCCAGTTCTTCATCCAGAAGATCAACCAAATCCTTGATCTAGTAGAGTCCATCGTCAACTCCATCGCTGCCATTGCCTCCGGTGCAATTGGTTCAGCCGCAGCCTTAGTCGAACGCACTATGGCTCGCACAATCCCAGTCATTCTTGACTTCCTAGCCCGCTTTATTGGTTTAGGTGATGTCGGTGGTCAAGTCCAAAGCACTATTCGGGGGTTGCAAGCACGTGTTGATGGGATGCTCGATCGGGCAGTGGATTGGATTAGGAGTATGGCACAGAGAGTGGCAAGTGCTGTTGTGAGTGGCTCTGCGACAGGAATAGATAATCGTACGTTGGAGCAAAAAAATGCTGATTTACGGAATGCAGTTACTGAGGCAACTGGAATAGCAAGAAATGAACGTTTAGCTGCACGTGTACGTAGGATTCAGATTGAAGCAATTAAGCAGCGCTATCGATTGAACAGACTTGAACTAGTCACTGATGCTCGCTCATCTGGTCGTGAAAATGTTCACGTTCGTGCTGTTATCAACCCAACTTATGATGGAAATGGTTTTCAGATTAGTCCATTTCCACCTGAACCTATTGTTGTGATTGAAGCACAAATCGGACCATCTCAACCTCGCCAAGGGTTCGAGGAAGTTCTTGTGCCACCAACAGAGGCTGGCTTGCCAGGTTATCAGCGTGCCCATTTGGTTGGGGCTGGCTTTGGAGTTGAGTCTCCGTTAGGTGTTTTATATGCGCCAGAAGCAGTAAACCAGCGACTCCAGAATCGAGGTATAGAAGCCCTGATTAGAGGGATGTATCGTAATCGTTTTCCTGGCGCTGAGTTCTTTATAGTAGCTAGAGCAGAACCACATTCAGGCACTCAACTATTGGCTCGTGTTGTTTATGAATTGTATGGTCAATTGCCAGGTGAACCACGCACTAAAATTTTTGAGTTCAGAATCAGTGTCAGCCGAAATACATCTGCTCCACGAATTACCCCACAACTAGGTGAAGTAGATTCAGAAGCTTTATCTCGGTATACAAATTTTGTGCAACAATTTGTTGCACGCCGCAGTTAACTATTAGACCAAAGCTAAAATGCGAGCGCTCCAACTTCAAATCTAATTCATAATTTTGGCAAGGAGTGCGATCGGGAGCATCTCAAATATGCAATGAGTATAAATACTCTTCAGGCTAAAGCGAGATTTAAATAAGCACAACGATGTTTCAGAACTTGAGCCAGATTGTCACGATTCCATTGTGCTCCGGAGATTTTAATTCTCCGTCCAATTTGTTTAATTGTAGCCTCGACAGCACCGGAACCAATTGTGATCTTTTGAGACTGCATCGCCTGATAGTCAGGAATCCTACATCGATGTCGTTCTAAATAATCCAGAAAGTTCTTGACGTGATACCATTTTTTTAAAGATGTGATAGACTTGTGTAAAAAGTAAAGGAGAGAATTACAATGTCTGGTCGTCCTCATAT
>NZ_JAUBQS010000138.1:0-3603 GCF_036701355.1 Microcoleus sp. Pol12B3 | reverse complement strand
TTTCGCGCTGCTGTAAGGTTGTTGTCATTTGTTTATGATTGCTTTATTTGGTTTTCAATGTTCGTGACGGCTTTGTGCTCCGCCATGTAAATAAACATAAAGCATATTCTAAGGTTTGTAAAGTATTTTAACAACAGATTAACTGATATAAGCTATAAGTCTACTTTATCAATATGAAGAAAACTGCATAAAGAGGTAAGAATGCACAAAAAAGTAGGTAAAGCCTGGAAGCGGCTCGCCTTCAGGCATGGAAATATTAAGATACAGACTTCTGCTGGCTAGGTATCATAATGAGAGCCCAATAGGGAACTTCAGCGGGCTCGACATCTGCGATCGCCCGAATTCGCTGATTCGGCATAGTTGCGCGTTCTATATACAGTGCTCGATCGAACTGTCCCAACTCAATCAGTACGTCCCGGACTTTCGCAAAATGCCGGCCCAGCTTAATAATCACAGCAGCATCAACAACCGCCAGTCGATCGCGCAAAACCTCAGCATCCAGGGTCGCAGGCATAATACTTAACACATCGTTACGATAAGTCAGCGGCACTCCCAACGCAGCCGCACTCGCCATTGTCGAAGAAATTCCCGGCACAACTTCAGTGGTAAATCTCGCCGACAAACGGTTGAATAGATACATAAACGAGCCGTAGAGAAAAGGTTCGCCCTCACATAACACGGCCACATCCTGTCCCTCGCTTAGATGGGCGGCAATTTTCTCGCCAGCAATATCATAATAAGGTTGAGATGATCGCGTCGGACTAAAAGGCAACGGCATCGGAATCTCAATTTGCTCCGGGCGCAGATAATCTGCGACGATCGCCCGTGCCAGCACCTTACCATTTTCCATCGCCGGATATGCAATCACCGGCACCGATTGCAAAATCCTATAAGCTTTCAAAGTAATCAACTCTGGATCGCCAGGGCCAATACCTAAACCGTACAATTTACCAGTAGCCTTAGTCATAATTCATCCTTTTTCGCTAACGCATTCACGGCCGCCGTTGCCATTGCACTGCCACCGCGTCGCCCGTGCAGCGTAATAAATGGCACTCCCCGACTGTTGGCGGCCAGTTCGGCTTTGGATTCGGAAGCCCCCACAAATCCTACCGGGAAACCCAGAATTAAAGCCGGTTTGGGTGCTCCGGCATCTAGCATTTCCAGCAGTCGGAACAAAGCAGTCGGGGCATTGCCGATAGCCACAACCGCACCCTGCAACTTGTCCAGCCATAAATCAAGCGCCGCGGCCGATCGAGTATTTCCCATTTGCCGCGCTAACTCAGGAATCTCGGAATGCCAGAGGGTGCAAATCACAGGATTATCAGCGGGAAGGCGTTTGCGAGTGATGCCTTCGGCCACCATCTGGGCATCGCACAGAATCGGCGCGCCTGCTGAGAGGGCTTGGCGTCCGCAGGTGGCTGCACCGGGGGAAGCTGCTAAATCTGTAACAATATCGGTCATGCCGCAACTGTGAATTAGTCGCACGGCTACCGATTCTAAATCGGGTGGCAAGCTTGACAAATCTGCTTCGGCTCGAATTGTGGCAAAGGATTTTGTGTAGATTTCTGTTCCGTCTCGAATGTAGTCAATCATTGTTTAAAACTGCTATGGGAAGTTTGTGGGATTTTTGAAATAGATTTTTTGAATGAACCGCGAAGATGGAAAGGACGCGAAGGAAGAAATATCCAGAGAGATAGAAAGAGAAATAATTAAAAATTGTCAGTTTTCATGGGATATTTTTTCACTTTCAATTCCAATTTTCGGTGCTGAACAAATCCTGCAATTGGTCAATCGCCTGCCGATCGACAAACTCACCAAATGACTCCACAGGCTCTCGAAACCGCTGATACACCCGCAACATTCGCTCGATCGCACCGGGCATCTCAGTGGCACTCACCGCCGGAAAAATTGGTTGCCCGAAGGGCAAATCTTTTCTTCCCGCATAAATGTCGTAACCTTCGATCGTCTCGTCTCCTCGCTCAATCTGAATTCCCACCAGCGTGATATCAATTGGCCGATGCTGGGCGCAGGACTTTTCGCAACCGCTGAAATGAATGTTAATCGGCAGGTCGATCGTCAATTTTTGCGCTAAATCCCTCGCCATTACTAGGGCGTGACTTTGAGTATCTGTAGCCGCCGACGCACAGCCGCTGCTGCCAGCACAAGCCACCAAGCACGAATCTAGGCGAGTCGCCGACGAGTGCAATCCTAAATCGGCGACTTGCTCTTTTACGTCAAAAAGCTGGGAGTTGGGGATATCAGAAATCAACAGATTTTGCCACGGCGTAAGTCTCAGGGTACCGCTGGCTAGCTTGTGGGCTAAATTTGCCAACTTCCGCAGTTGCTTTGATTCTAGCCTACCGAGAGGCAGTACAATTCCCATGTAGGAGAAACCGGACTGTCGCTGAGGATGAATGCCGAGATGTCGGTGATGGGGGAGGGATTTTTCAGATGAGGCATCTTGGCTGTTTTTGGGAAAGGTGCAAGATGTGAATTGCCATAAAAATGGTAAATTCTGCTGTACCCTTTCTAGATAACTTTCAGCGCCCCAATCTGCCAGTAGGTGACGCAAACGCGGTTTTTTGCCATCAATTCGAGGTCTATTTTTGGTGTATTCAAGATAGGTGCTAGCGAGGGCGGCTAATACTGAAATACATTGCGATTCTTGGATTAAAATTCCTCTATCGCCGTTTAAATGCAGCCGAAAAACGATTTCTGATTGAGTTGAACGACCGAATGCAGCTAATAAAATATCGTTGCGTAAAGCCTGGATCGAAACCGATTCCCCGCCGTCGAGGCCAATACTGAACTTAGGCGAAAGTTCCGACAATTCGGAATGCGTTTGCAGGTAATCATCCCAAGCTTTCACTAGCGGGCGAGTATCGAGTAACTGCTGGCTATCGATCCCTGCTGTCGGGCTTGCCATAATATTGCGAATCGGGTCAACTTCAACGCGGCGAGACGCTATCCCCAATTCCTGCAAGCGGTTCCAGACTTCCGGGGCAATTTCCGAGTTCACTTCTCTGATTTGCAAATTTGCCCGATTTGTCACTTGCAAACAGCCGGTACTGTATTGATCAGCCAAATCGGCGATCGTCCAACACTGCTGCGCGTTTAAAATTCCCCCCGGAATCCGCATTCTCGATAAAACTCCGTCTCGGGCTTGGGAACCGTAAAATAAACCCGGACAAGTCGGCAAATCAGTCAAAGCTAACAAATAATCTCCTCCCCGTGCTACGCAGGGAATCCAAAAGTAAACGCCCACAAAGCGCCCCCGAAATCGGCATTCTGACTTTTACAGTTGCGGCACAGCGCCGGAATTGCACCGGACTTTCCCGCTTTCAGGTTTTAGAAAGGTATCACGAGCTGACCTACAGAAAGCAAAACCCTCAACTTTCTTAACAAAACCCCTGGCGATCGCCCCTGTCTCTCCTTTCATCAGCTTTCCTAATCACACTCATCAGTTTAACTGTCGCTCAACCCCTTTACAAACCTTAACAACACCGTTAATAATATAAACATCATCCGAACATTGAAAACCAAATAAAGCAATCATAAACAAATGACAACAACCTTACAGCAGCGCGAAAGCGCCAACGTCTG
>NZ_JAUBQS010000137.1:0-3765 GCF_036701355.1 Microcoleus sp. Pol12B3 | reverse complement strand
AAGTTACATTATCCGATATGAGGAATTGGTTTACTCACTGCTGTTATTGTACCTCATCTTTCTGAGAAACGCTATATTGCGCTGAATGCCATCAACTCCGAACCTACTTACAAACGTAGTCTTCGACAAAAAATGAAACGGGCAGCTATGGATAATGATTATCTGATTCAAATTATCAGTTCTTGTTTTCTTGACAATATCTTAGATTCTTCGGATTCCTTTTGTCAAGCATGATTGAGACGCTCTTACCCTGCGAAAACATCAGCATCTCACGAACAAGAACGAGCCCCTAAATCTCGCCGCCTAGGTCGCAAACGTGCCGATAGCATTCCGAGTGGTGCGTGGAAGCGACAAGCTGAAGTAATGGCAGGAAGTGCTAAGAAAAAACACGAGTTCGCCGTAGAAAAAGCAACTAATCAAGTTGCCGCAACCAAAATCAGAACGACGAAAACAACCAGAGTTAAATTAGAAGAATGCAGCCAAAAAAACAAAAATTTAATCGATATCCAAGGTACTGACTTGAGATTAGGAGAGCGCCGATTAATCAAAAACATTCAGCTTCATGTATCGTCAGGCTCGCGCATTGCTATTGCTGGAAAGAACGGCTCGGTAAAATCCTGTTTAGCTCAAGCCCTTCTAGGAAGGGAGCGAACTCCAGCAATTTTAGAAGCCGGTGAAATTGCCATAAAATCTGCCATAAAAGGGGTATATCTCGATCAAAGCTATGAAATGGTCGATCGCTCTCGGACAGTCCTAGAAAATATGCAAATGGCAAACCCAAACTTAGACTATGAATTGCTGCGACAGCAATTAGGAAATTTTCTATTTTTTAACTATGAGGTGAACAAGCCTGCATCTGCCTTAAGCGGCGGTGAGTTAGCGAGATTAGGGCTGGCTGCGATCGGCATTTCTCAAATTGATTGGCTCATTTTAGATGAACCAACAAATAATTTGGATTTGGAAACAGTGAATCAGATTGTTGATCGAGTCAATGAGTTTCAGAGCGCCCTCTGGGTGATTTCCCACTACCTCGACTTTCTGAGCCGCATTGGAATCACACAAGCCTACCAACTCCACAACGGCAAACTTCAGCCGCTGATCCATCAACCGCATGAGTTGGAACGTTATCATCAGGAATTACTTGAGATGCAAATGTCTTAATTCAGAAGCTCAGTGGTGCAGCCTACATCAGCAGGAGTAGCCAAAGCTCCTATTTTGGGAAGAAGACAATTTCTAGTTTCTGGGCAATACTGGATCAAACACAGTTCAACATTTGAGGGAACGCTGATGAGATTATTGCGAACAATCGCCGCTCTATCGGCGGCTTTGACCCCACTGATGGCTGAAGCTGCCTTTAGCCGTCCCATGCCGGGAACAGCCGATTTTCCCAGAGCCTCAAATCCCGATGTAAATGTGCCGGTTTGCTTCATCGAAACCCGAGGTGGCACAACTTTTGATTTAGTAAGCTTGTGCGGCAGCAATGCTGCTCCCCAAAACACTGCTCCGGTTGCGGGCAACCCCGCCAATGTTCCTGCAAATAACCCCAATGGGGCTGCTCCGGCTGCTGCCCCGAACCCCAACGCTATCACCAGAGATGGTGTCGGCACGCCGATAACTACTCCAACAGGGACGGCAAATCCCAACAATCCCAATAATGCCAATCCGGGAACAGCGCCGAGTACCAATCCCAATAATGCCAATCAGGGAACATTGCCGAATACCAATCAGAATCCGGGCACTTCGCCGAATACCAATCCGAATAATCTCAATCCGGGAAGTTCGCCCTATATCACTCCCAATAATGCCAATCCGGGCACTTCGCCGAATACTAATCCGAATAATCTCAATCCGGGAAGTTCGCCGAGTACCAATCCAAATAATAGTGTGTCTCCCACAGGTGGAACTGCTGGCGATAGCAACAGCGATTTAGTCCCCAATCCCAATCTCAATCTTCCGAGAGTGCCGCCGAGTTCCTTTAGCCCTGGAGGTGTTGCACCGACTAGAGATGCGATTGATGGCCCCCGCCAGTAATCGGGAAAGTGTCAGAACTTTCATCACAGAAACCGGGTTTCTCTAAAACCGTCTCTTTTTTAGGGATTGTTCGCCCGCGAGAAAGCCGGAATATTTATTTGCCTGCGTAATATTGATGTCAGGTGCGATTGGCATATTTTGTAGCAGAGTAGCGAAATAAAAGTTAAGCTAAGAACTTGTAGACGCTATCGGCCAAGGACTCTTTTAAAACTGGACAACCAGGTAGAAGCAGTGAGAAATAGCCAGCTTTAATCCGTAACAGGATTAGTTATCAGCACAGGTTAAAATTATTCCCAGGCGGGTGCTTGCCAGCTCCAATTGCTCAAGCTAAACCATTCAACAGGCATATTTTTGTTAAGCCAGTGTGGTTGGGAAAGTACCGGCTGATAACATTAGCTAGACAAAATTAACCCGATTATTCGGAGGCTCTTCATGAGCAAAATATTTGTTTTAAATTGGAACAAAATTGCTCTAGACCCGATCCTCTGCGAGGGCTTCGCTAACGCACTTGAGGAGGACATCTAGTGTCAAACTTAGTTCAACGCTTAGAAATAACCGCTCATCCGCAACTTGAAAAATCCCTCGGCTATCGAGGAGATAGTCGTTGGGTAGCTTGGCGCTGGGAACCCGATATCGACCAACTTATATCCAGCGACGGCAAAACAGTCGGCACTGGCAATAATATGGCTTGGCTGGTGTTTTTGCAGCACGATTTAGTCGATCCTGCGGTACAAGAGTACAACCTCGGCGAGGGCGATTGCTACTGGCTGCTTTTAGACACCGAAACTAGAAATCTCTACGTCGGCGAAGGGAAAACAGTTCAAAGTCTGCTCGAACAGCCGGAAAGTTTAGGTTTATTGGCCTGTCTCGATGGCGGGAATGCCGATCGACAAACTGGTGAAAATTGGCAGCAAACTTTATCTCAAGTAACAGCTAAACCAGTTGTTCGCCACCTCACCAATGCCCTTCCTTTCGGTATCGCAGCCGCTTTGATAGGTGCTTTAGGCATCGGAACCGGATTGTGGGTAGTGCCGGCGGTGCAGCAGAAAATAGCCGAAAAAGCTGCTTTTATTTCCCCAATTAGTTCTGGCGCCAACTGCGGGCTGGGCGGTTCCGACGATTTTTCAGCTTATATCGGTTCCTCAAGCGGAAACAAAGAACTTCATTTAATAGGCGTTTACGAAGCTAATGCGGATCACAAGAACCGAGATTTATCAAAAAGTGCGATCGAAGTTAAAGTAGAACGCCGAAACAAGCCAATAATTCTAGCACTTTCAGCCTACGAACCGGTGCAATGGAATATTACCGCAGAACCGGGCGCAGTTATCGAAAAAATCATCGTTAACGGATACCACAACCAAACTATTTCAGGAGTTTCGGGAATTCCAATTGAAGAGCACAGCTACGAAGAAAGTGGAGACTCTCTCGGCGACTTTATCTACAAATGGGGTGCTACCCCTGAAAGTAGCAATACTTCTTCCCTAGTGACTAAATTGGAACAGGGAAACCGCACCAGTTTAACTTCTTTTCAAGGATGCTACAGAGGTAAGAACTTTAGTATTAATTGAGAATTATTGATGATTTGGGGGTAGCGAAACGGCATTGCAGTCTCCTCAATAGCCGTGTTGTCGATGGTTATATTAAGAGAGGACTTGCGCATTGGTAACAAGTTAAGCTTGTATGGCAGTTGTCAAGGGGGTTTGAGAAGATGTTTCAAAGAAATATCGCTCGGAG
>NZ_JAUBQS010000136.1:0-3897 GCF_036701355.1 Microcoleus sp. Pol12B3 | reverse complement strand
GCAGGTGTCGGAGTCGGAATTGGCGTCGGTGTGGGAATTGGAGTTTCCGCAGGTGTCGGAGTCGGAATTGGCGTCGGTGTGGGAATTGGAGTTTCCGCAGGTGTCGGAGTCGGAATTGGCGTCGGTGTGGGAATTGGAGTTTCCGCAGGTGTCGGAGTCGGAATTGGCGTCGGTGTGGGAATTGGAGTTTCCGCAGGTGTCGGAGTCGGAATTGGCGTCGGTGTGGGAATTGGAGTTTCCGCAGGTGTCGGAGTCGGAATTGGCGTCGGAGTTTCCGCAGGTGTCGGAGTCGGAGTCGGAGTTGTATCTACAATAGTCAAAATAGCACTAGAAATCGCTCCTAAATCGGCTCCGTTAGTGGGATTATTCAGAGTTACATTAACAGTTTCATCCTCTTCTATTACCAAATCATCAACAATTGGAATCGTGAAACTTTGAGTGGTTTCGCCAATGCCAAAACTTAATGTTCCCGATATCTGGTTATAATCGCTGCCAGCATTAGCAGTGCCATTACTTGTAGTGTAACTGACAGCAGCCACATTAGTAGCATCAGTACGAGTAACAGTAATTGTGGCAAATTGATCGTTTTCATTAACGCTGTAATTGGCGTTACTGAAGTTAAATGTGCCTGGATTGGTGAGATTAATAATGAACGCTTGGGTGTCAGAAGTATCGAGCCCTTCGTTCTCTATACCGCCATTATCTCTCAGGTTTAGAGTGATATTAGCACTGCCGATCGCCCCCGGCACCGGTGTAAAGGTTAGCGTCCCCACCGAGTCGATCGCCGGTGGTACACTAAACAAAGCAGCATTATCATTCCCTACCACTTCAAAAGCCAGAGTTTGTCCCGATTCGTTGGCCGGGCCTGGAGAAATCGCAGCCGCCCATCCGGGGATGGTTTGTGGCCCCGAATTGCTGCTGAGAGTGCGATCGCCTCCTTTGACAAACGAAGGTGCATCGTTGACAGGATTAACTGCGATCGAACTTGTTAAACGATTAGTGCTAAACGGCGTTGTTCCACCAGTAACTGAAGCATTGACGCCCGCAGTACCGTTACCCACTCTGTTACTTCCATCCCACGCCCGAAAAGTAATTGTTGGTTCGCTTCCAGGGGTAGTGTAATAGTCTGGGTTCGGTACAAAGCGAACTTTCGCAGGCGTTTCCAGGGAAACCCGCGTCAGGTTGATGTTAGCTTGGGCTGAGGTTGTGTCATCACCGAGGAATAGAAAATTAGGAGTTTCGTAAGGATCGGTCTGGTCGCTAAATCCTGAATAATCGCGCAGCGGGCCGGTTAGTATGATATCGCTGCCATCGGAAAGAAAGTAATTGTCACCTTGAACTCTGAGAGTGTAGTTAGTAGCAATATTGGTGTTATAAGGAACATTCTCTGCTGCAACAAATAAGCCGTTGGTTTGTCCGCCTGGGTTGGGAGTTATGCCGTCGCCTTGTGCAAAGATATTGCCAGAAGTTGCAGATAGCTGCTGGAAACCGATTTCAATGGCTTTGCGATCGCTAGTAACGGCAACAATGCTAAAACCCGCCCGATTTTGATTAGTGCGGGATTCCGAGATAATTTGGAGATTAAAAGACAAGCTAAAGCCTGTAGTGCGATCGAGCGGGGGAAATGAGGGATTTAAAAGATTATTTGTATAGCCAGCATAAATGCTATTGGCAGCAGTGCTGTTTAAATTAACTCCATTACCGTTAAAAAATTCCGAAGCTGTCACGGTAGGAGAAGCAAGATTTAAGTTAGTCAAAGACAGCCAATTTTGAGCAGTGGGAGTGTTACCAAGTAAGCCATTATAAAGAGGAGTCGGACCGAGTACGGTTGCTGCACTTTCCGACACTACACCGAGATCTTTCCAAGTATTGCCGTCAGTTGAAAATTGCCAGTTACCGTTACTATTATCTGCAGCGGTGACTGCGACACCCAAAGGATAGCCATTAGCGTCACTTCCTAACTCGCTAGTGAGGTTAAAAATACTAAAGCCTGTGTTAGCTTGACTGGTTATATCTTCATTAATTGCGCTCGGCGGATTTACATTAGGATCTGTCCAAGTCGGAGCAATGTTAACCTCCCGGTTGCGGAGAGTGTTAATATAAATAGTGTTAATTCCGCCGTTGGGCAAACCCAAGGAGCCGGGACTATTTAGAGCATAATTAGCAGTTCTGTTGATTCCGCCAATATCGCTCGAAAACTCGACATTACCCCCATTGCTTGGTGCTAAAATTTGTACCTTAGCTGCACTCCCAAAGGCTCCGTGTGTCCCCAAAGTTCTCCACGCGAGGGAATCAACAGAAGTAATTCCCGCACTGCTAGTATCTACCCAAACAATATCTGAGGCTGCAAAATCCCCGCCGAAAGCGTTAGTTCCGAATAAGACATTATTGAGATAAGTACCGCCAGCACCGTTATTTATCAGCAGTTGAATATTCCAATCAGCATCATTTCCGGCGGTAACGGGGTTGTACGTAATATCATTTGTAGGAATGACACCTGAACCGCCAATCGCAATTATTGTTCCTGCCTTGAATATAGGAGCAATACTCGCCATGTTCCTGAACTGATAAGCAGAAAATTTCTGTGCTGTGTCACCGCTTGAATCGCCTACAAAAAAACTTTGAATTTGAGCCGTTGTTAGATCTTCGGTCAACAGCAGTTCAACATACTCATTCCCCTGGAATTGCCCGTTGCGGCGGAATTCGTTAATAATTATCTTTCCCATCTAGATGCACCTAAATTTGAGATGATTATGTATTAGCTATCAACTAATGTCGTTTTTTTTGCCTTATTTTTTTTTTACGTAAATAGACTGTTAGTATTTTGTCATCAGTAGTTTGTCAGTAGAGTGGCTTGTTTAAGTAATTTTTGTTACTAAAATAATATCTGGAGTTCAGAGTAGTGTCAAGCAAAATCTTGGATTATTGTCGATCGCACTCCTGGACACAAAGGTGATTTGATATCAATTCCGGTTGCACGAGCGATATGATTGTTGAGTGTTGACTGTTGACTAAAATTATGCTTTCGGGCTCACTGACTGTTTGGGCATTAGAACCCACATTCCCCACCCCCAAGGGGCAGCGTAGGCGGATTGAGGGGGTAAAAGTGAATCATCCGAGATCGAGCGTGAGTAAAAACACTGAAAAATCTGTGCAACGATCGCATCACCCAGTTAGGAATTCCTGAAAATTGATACTCGGACATCAGTTAAATATTCTTAACCCATTAAATGTCAAAAATCCGACCCTTGCCCACTATTAATTCCCAGCACATATCGTCTGCAATATGATAATTATACATCACGGATCTATCTAAAATTACTTAAATCTAAGTCGGTTGTGCCAATTAATAATCCACTTCATTTCACAACAAAAAACAATAAGACCGACAGGTGACTGGCAACAAATTTAATATCGCCACCCGTTCGGCTGTCAAATTATAAATTTGTTGAATCCCTTGAATACAAACGCCATAAATCGACTGAAAACTTGGGAATATCCAGCTTAGAATAGGTCGATTGGTTCTTTTGCCCAACTGATTTTTTACTGTTTAATTTGTGAGCTGTAAGTTTTGCCGGAGTAGCCTTTGATCTAAAGTATAAACCAACAAACACACACCCATTACCAAAGTTAAAGCCTCGATTCTTTCCGGCGACTTCAGAAACACGCTATCCGTAAAAAAAAGGGAGTCTTTCAAAAACCCAAACCCTCTCTATGCTGCCTGCTGTTCCTTATATTTCACAATCATTTCATCAGGATTTAATTGTGACGCATCCAGCACATTAGTAGCTAAAATAAATCTGCCACTAGCTTTGGTTACCTGACGGGGTGACAACACTGTCTAAACCCCTAGCTGACGGGGTTTAGACCGATTTATGGTAAAAAAAGATGGGGTCA
>NZ_JAUBQS010000041.1:0-61657 GCF_036701355.1 Microcoleus sp. Pol12B3 | reverse complement strand
GAGCGGAATGAAGCGAAAGTTTCACGTTCCGTTTTGAAGGAGAGGTAGGAGTGGCAACACCCCTATCGACTCTAACAACCATTGACATATGCCAACCGGAAACAACCTAAAACCCTATCAGGGATTGAAACACTTATTGCCAGCCTGCGCCTGGGAACGCCGGCCGGCCGGAAACAACCTAAAACCCTATCAGGGATTGAAACAGAATCCTTGTACCGGCTGTTCCAGCGGTAAATCCCGGAAACAACCTAAAACCCTATCAGGGATTGAAACGCTGCCACCTGCGACTCTAACGCCGTCAGTCTATCCGGAAACAACCTAAAACCCTATCAGGGATTGAAACGAGACAAGGAAGATTGATGCGCGGTAACCCGGTGCGCCGGAAACAACCTAAAACCCTATCAGGGATTGAAACACGCGGTTGAGAGTGGTTAGCAATCTCTGCATTTAACCGGAAACAACCTAAAACCCTATCAGGGATTGAAACATTCTGAGTGACACTGCTGCATAGAATTCTGGAACCGGAAACAACCTAAAACCCTATCAGGGATTGAAACACACAACATTGATTTTAGGGTGATTTAGGACACGAACCGGAAACAACCTAAAACCCTATCAGGGATTGAAACTCGGCTTCTGCCACGGCAACAGCTTCCTCAACCTCCGGAAACAACCTAAAACCCTATCAGGGATTGAAACACTTCTAATATTTACGATCGCAGGTTTCTAGGGAAATGCCGGAAACAACCTAAAACCCTATCAGGGATTGAAACATTTGGAATTTCGCTTGGGAGGGGCGAGATCTACCCGGAAACAACCTAAAACCCTATCAGGGATTGAAACTAGAATAAGCGATCCATCCTTTGTTGGTCAACCCCCGGAAACAACCTAAAACCCTATCAGGGATTGAAACCCGCCCTATTGCCTGAGAGCTAAAGATGCAATTAAACCGGAAACAACCTAAAACCCTATCAGGGATTGAAACCTTAACATCAATTCGATATGATGCACAATAGACCGCCGGAAACAACCTAAAACCCTATCAGGGATTGAAACCTTGCAGTTTGAGCTTGCCCTCTGCAAATTTTCGCCCCCGGAAACAACCTAAAACCCTATCAGGGATTGAAACATATCTTTTGGAATTTGAACGGCAATTCAAAACCGGAAACAACCTAAAACCCTATCAGGGATTGAAACCCAACCGACCCGACCCGCCCCGCCCCGCCCCGACCCCGGAAACAACCTAAAACCCTATCAGGGATTGAAACTAGCTGGAATCACAAGCTAATCATCACTCCTGTCCGGAAACAACCTAAAACCCTATCAGGGATTGAAACCTATTCTCAACAAAGAGCTAGTCAGTCTCAACAACCCGGAAACAACCTAAAACCCTATCAGGGATTGAAACCCAATCAGCGATATCAAGAGGTGGGAGAACGTACCCCGGAAACAACCTAAAACCCTATCAGGGATTGAAACTATACAGAGAGTCAGACGCGCATCGGGGTTCTCAACCGGAAACAACCTAAAACCCTATCAGGGATTGAAACGTTTCGAGCAGGCAACTTACAACGAAGATGGCACCCGGAAACAACCTAAAACCCTATCAGGGATTGAAACGGATCGGCAGAAAGTTGGGCTTCGATTGGTATATCCGGAAACAACCTAAAACCCTATCAGGGATTGAAACGGGGATAGAATTATAGACGGGATGAACCGACCAGTGCCGGAAACAACCTAAAACCCTATCAGGGATTGAAACACATTCACCTCTATCGAGTAACGAGCGCGGTATGCCGGCCGGAAACAACCTAAAACCCTATCAGGGATTGAAACACGTTCAATTACACCATCCTTTACAAATACTGGCCGGAAACAACCTAAAACCCTATCAGGGATTGAAACGCTTTTAACTACACCTCTGAAAGCTATTTCATATTCAGATACCCCGGAAACAACCTAAAACCCTATCAGGGATTGAAACGCGGGTTTTTTTTGCTTTAAAAGCTACAATTTAAACCGGAAACAACCTAAAACCCTATCAGGGATTGAAACGCATATCGGTGACAACTACCGCGATGCCATCGCCGGAAACAACCTAAAACCCTATCAGGGATTGAAACACAATTGCCAAAATTCCTTAAATTAAATATGGTATTGCCGGAAACAACCTAAAACCCTATCAGGGATTGAAACTTGACCGATCTAGCTCAAATAGACGATTCTGAAACCCGGAAACAACCTAAAACCCTATCAGGGATTGAAACGGCTCTTTCAGATATGAACCCACAGGAGACGGCAAATCCGGAAACAACCTAAAACCCTATCAGGGATTGAAACGTACAGACAATTTGAGCGAGGGTAACGAAAAAGACGACCGGAAACAACCTAAAACCCTATCAGGGATTGAAACGTATTTACCTAATTTTGCCGATCGGCTAAATGGCACGACCGGAAACAACCTAAAACCCTATCAGGGATTGAAACCCAACAAAACTTATGGCAAAAGGGAACTTACACGCCGGAAACAACCTAAAACCCTATCAGGGATTGAAACACAGGTACGGTAAAGATCTTACAGAGATGGGACACCCGGAAACAACCTAAAACCCTATCAGGGATTGAAACAAGCTAATCGGCCCATCCCGCCCAGGCACAATAATCCGGAAACAACCTAAAACCCTATCAGGGATTGAAACATAGGCATTAGTAATCCAACGCTTGTGTAAATAAACCGGAAACAACCTAAAACCCTATCAGGGATTGAAACATGATTAGTTTACGCCCCGATAAGAGCTGGTAACGCCGGAAACAACCTAAAACCCTATCAGGGATTGAAACGGAATAATTCTCAGGATTTTGGTGAATCTGAATCTGCCGGAAACAACCTAAAACCCTATCAGGGATTGAAACCTAAAAAAGCTCAATACCACGCTTTCTACATTGATCCGGAAACAACCTAAAACCCTATCAGGGATTGAAACCTGCCGAAATTGTCTGTAGTTATCCGACTAACACCGGAAACAACCTAAAACCCTATCAGGGATTGAAACTTCTAATTCCCTCATCTCTTAAATGCTCAATCTGACCGGAAACAACCTAAAACCCTATCAGGGATTGAAACTTAGCGCTGCCTCGACCTTGCCATCTGCGTAGATATGCCGGAAACAACCTAAAACCCTATCAGGGATTGAAACCTAAACAGTGGGGATTTCATGTAGAAGGCTTATCCGGAAACAACCTAAAACCCTATCAGGGATTGAAACTCTCTTCCTGATTTTTGCTGATTAATCAGCAAAAAGCCGGAAACAACCTAAAACCCTATCAGGGATTGAAACTTTCTGAAAAATTGCCGTTTACGGTCGATAAACCGGAAACAACCTAAAACCCTATCAGGGATTGAAACTATTTTCTACCCGCTCCAAACTCACAAAATGAACCGGAAACAACCTAAAACCCTATCAGGGATTGAAACTTATTTTACTCTCCCAATTGGAGATCCCAATCTACGCCGGAAACAACCTAAAACCCTATCAGGGATTGAAACGAAAACAGGGGATACCAGTGCTTGACCAAAGACAGCCGGAAACAACCTAAAACCCTATCAGGGATTGAAACTCGACCCTGCCAAAGAAAAGGCAGTATTGGGTGTCCGGAAACAACCTAAAACCCTATCAGGGATTGAAACGAATTCTAAATAAACCTTTAATGTTCCAAACTCGAAACCGGAAACAACCTAAAACCCTATCAGGGATTGAAACTGAGACTCAGGAGTTTTAGCAGGATCTTTGGGTGGCCGGAAACAACCTAAAACCCTATCAGGGATTGAAACGAAATTCACCCCTTACCCACAACAGAGAATCAAGCCGGAAACAACCTAAAACCCTATCAGGGATTGAAACGCCTACTTATTTTGAGGTGGCATTTTCCTAGACCGGAAACAACCTAAAACCCTATCAGGGATTGAAACCATCTAATTTTAGTTGGTCAATCTCACTCTGTAGCCCGGAAACAACCTAAAACCCTATCAGGGATTGAAACGCTGAGAAAAATGTAGGACGACCGCAGTAGTAATCCGGAAACAACCTAAAACCCTATCAGGGATTGAAACGGCCGCAAACAACTTCTTTTTAAAGTAGACGAGACCGGAAACAACCTAAAACCCTATCAGGGATTGAAACTCTCAGCAAGTACAACTGACTTGATAGGATTTTCCGGAAACAACCTAAAACCCTATCAGGGATTGAAACTTACACATGGCGTATGTTACACATAAACAAGCTGCCGGAAACAACCTAAAACCCTATCAAGGATTGAAACTTATGAGGGAGTTTTCAGAAGCAATCTCAACTCCGGAAACAACCTAAAACCCTATCAGGGATTGAAACGTTAATCCCAACGAAATTAAAAATGGTTCTCGTTTCACCGGAAACAACCTAAAACCCTATCAGGGATTGAAACTCCTAACTTGTAAGCTTTCTAATCACTAAAGAAACCGGAAACAACCTAAAACCCTATCAGGGATTGAAACAGAATAATTCTAAATGTAATAACATAAATCATTAAAGCCGGAAACAACCTAAAACCCTATCAGGGATTGAAACTGCAGTTCTGCTAACTGTTCACTGGCATCCAGTTGCCGGAAACAACCTAAAACCCTATCAGGGATTGAAACGCACAAAGTATTACTTAGAAAAAGAAACGGGTAGCCGGAAACAACCTAAAACCCTATCAGGGATTGAAACGCGAGTCAGAGCAAGCTCTAGATACTCATCAGCCCGGAAACAACCTAAAACCCTATCAGGGATTGAAACACACCCTAATGACTTTACAATCAGCGTCAATATTTACCGGAAACAACCTAAAACCCTATCAGGGATTGAAACAGAACCTTCCTTTCAACAAAAAGGGAGAAAGAAGCCGGAAACAACCTAAAACCCTATCAGGGATTGAAACTTGCCACGCAAATTTTTCAAACGATCGCCTAACGCCGGAAACAACCTAAAACCCTATCAGGGATTGAAACCCGGTAGTCCCCGCCCCTCGCTACTTCACTAAGGCCGGAAACAACCTAAAACCCTATCAGGGATTGAAACCTGTAGTGGCTGGCAATCTTGCTAAAAAGCAAGCGCCGGAAACAACCTAAAACCCTATCAGGGATTGAAACATCATATTTCCACTTCTGTCCATAGTCATCAGCAAGTGCCGGAAACAACCTAAAACCCTATCAGGGATTGAAACTCAATACAATGAAGATTTAATCGATCGGACCGAAGACCGGAAACAACCTAAAACCCTATCAGGGATTGAAACGCAGAAGGGGATACACAGCGCACCCGCCGCTAAACCGGAAACAACCTAAAACCCTATCAGGGATTGAAACGTTTTCAAAACTCATACCGTCAATAAATTCATCGTGCCGGAAACAACCTAAAACCCTATCAGGGATTGAAACTATGGAATCTCCAAGCCAGCCGAGATTGAATCCGAGAAGCCGGAAACAACCTAAAACCCTATCAGGGATTGAAACGCAGCCCTACTTACCCGCTAATCAAAGAAATCAAACACCGGAAACAACCTAAAACCCTATCAGGGATTGAAACCTATTCTGAAGATACTGACATACTTGTGCCAATTCCGGAAACAACCTAAAACCCTATCAGGGATTGAAACCCGACAGCAGTTGCTGGCACTAACACAACGCAGCCGGAAACAACCTAAAACCCTATCAGGGATTGAAACACCCCATCCTAAGCGCTGCAAGTCTTTAAAGGTTTGCCCGGAAACAACCTAAAACCCTATCAGGGATTGAAACCCTACCAGTGTTAATGGTGTTGAGACTGTTTTCGCTACCGGAAACAACCTAAAACCCTATCAGGGATTGAAACTACGCCCCGCACTGGAATTATGAGCAGGAACAAGCCGGAAACAACCTAAAACCCTATCAGGGATTGAAACTAATTGGCAGTGCCTCAAACACTACAAAATCATTAGCCGGAAACAACCTAAAACCCTATCAGGGATTGAAACGCTTTATTCGGTTCGGAAGATGGCGGGCCCTACTCCGGAAACAACCTAAAACCCTATCAGGGATTGAAACTATTCTGGTGTCGAGGACAAACCACCATCTTTTCCCGGAAACAACCTAAAACCCTATCAGGGATTGAAACTTTAGATAGATATTTTGATATGGATAGCACTAACCGGAAACAACCTAAAACCCTATCAGGGATTTAAACCCAAATCTCCAAAGAACTTGCAGAACTTTAACACGCCGGAAACAACCTAAAACCCTATCAGGGATTGAAACATATTAGCCGACAGGCTGCCAGGTATCAAAATTACCGGAAACAACCTAAAACCCTATCAGGGATTGAAACTCAGAATATTTTGCTCACTTTGTATAGCCACCCCCGGAAACAACCTAAAACCCTATCAGGGATTGAAACATAGTAGGTGAAACGCCTGACACAGGCAATAAACCGGAAACAACCTAAAACCCTATCAGGGATTGAAACTTGAGCAAGTTAGCCTTCTCTGATTCACTCAGGTCCGGAAACAACCTAAAACCCTATCAGGGATTGAAACTTTTCGCTTCCCACCCTTTCAATATAAGGCCCTCCACCGGAAACAACCTAAAACCCTATCAGGGATTGAAACTTATGCACGAATACAAAAAGAGAAAAGCAATGGCGCCGGAAACAACCTAAAACCCTATCAGGGATTGAAACCTACCCATTTTCTTAATGTGATGTATTCGTTATTGCCGGAAACAACCTAAAACCCTATCAGGGATTGAAACCTAGACCCGCCCCGCCCCGACCGAGCTAGATTGCCGGAAACAACCTAAAACCCTATCAGGGATTGAAACCCCTTCGGAGACTTGCAATGAGGCTGTACCG
Organism: Microcoleus sp. Pol12B3; assembly: GCF_036701355.1. Taxonomy (NCBI): domain Bacteria; kingdom Bacillati; phylum Cyanobacteriota; class Cyanophyceae; order Oscillatoriales; family Microcoleaceae; genus Microcoleus; species Microcoleus sp. Pol12B3. The sequence goes on along the minus strand of NZ_JAUBQS010000041.1, from coordinate 54,755 downwards.
CTCGCCGGAAACAACCTAAAACCCTATCAGGGATTGAAACCCCAGCATTGGGGTAGCCAGTGCGAGCAATGACCGGAAACAACCTAAAACCCTATCAGGGATTGAAACTTACTTGGTAAGGTAATAGCAGTGATTCTTTACGTGCCGGAAACAACCTAAAACCCTATCAGGGATTGAAACTTGACCGCTCCGACATGAACAATTTTATCTGCCTTCCGGAAACAACCTAAAACCCTATCAGGGATTGAAACATCACAAATCACCCGCAAGATTGAAGCGCTAGCCGGAAACAACCTAAAACCCTATCAGGGATTGAAACACAACCTATACCCCGAAGGGTACGGCGCTGCTGTCCGGAAACAACCTAAAACCCTATCAGGGATTGAAACCACCTGCTGCATACTTGAAAGACTCGATATAGCCCGGAAACAACCTAAAACCCTATCAGGGATTGAAACTGATTATCTTTTTAGCAGCTACAGCAGCGCCGTACCCTCCGGAAACAACCTAAAACCCTATCAGGGATTGAAACATCAGGCAGCGATTTATCGCAACCATTTTATAACCGACCGGAAACAACCTAAAACCCTATCAGGGATTGAAACGCGACGCATATTCTGGCGACGTGCAGTAGATGCCCGGAAACAACCTAAAACCCTATCAGGGATTGAAACAAAACTACTATCCACTACTTCTTTAACGGGTAATACCGGAAACAACCTAAAACCCTATCAGGGATTGAAACTCTATTTGGGGGGTCATGCCCCCAAATATTTTTACCCCGGAAACAACCTAAAACCCTATCAGGGATTGAAACTAGCCATTGTTTTGTTCTCCAATAATGTCTTAATTGCCGGAAACAACCTAAAACCCTATCAGGGATTGAAACCGCCTTCTAATTTCTCGACTTCATCGAGTACATCCGGAAACAACCTAAAACCCTATCAGGGATTGAAACTAAGACGGGAAAGAAGCTGAAAAAAGAGAGTTTAAACCGGAAACAACCTAAAACCCTATCAGGGATTGAAACTTGAACTTGTTTGAGCTTACAATACTATTTTAACCGGAAACAACCTAAAACCCTATCAGGGATTGAAACCTCGGAGAAAAACTCTTTGAGACATCCACCAATAGAACCGGAAACAACCTAAAACCCTATCAGGGATTGAAACTTGCCCGGCGACGGATTGAACACCTCAAGCAGCTTGCCGGAAACAACCTAAAACCCTATCAGGGATTGAAACTTGGCTTGTTGACACCACAGCAGGTGGAAATAGTCACCGGAAACAACCTAAAACCCTATCAGGGATTGAAACCCGAACTTCACTTTTGCTCCCACTACAAAAGCAGCCGGAAACAACCTAAAACCCTATCAGGGATTGAAACGCAATTGAGGCAACAGCTAGCAAGACGCATCCTCCGGAAACAACCTAAAACCCTATCAGGGATTGAAACCCCCCAGACAAGCATTGATGAAATCTCAGCTATTTCTGCCGGAAACAACCTAAAACCCTATCAGGGATTGAAACTCTTCTCTACGCTTGATAAATTGCATTGCTTGCCGCCGGAAACAACCTAAAACCCTATCAGGGATTGAAACTACCGGGGAAGGCAGTCTGGGGGTACAGAATTCCCGGAAACAACCTAAAACCCTATCAGGGATTGAAACGAATCCAGCAGCCTCTTGATTCCATTTCCACAACCCGGAAACAACCTAAAACCCTATCAGGGATTGAAACAATCAAAATTAAGTGAGTCGATTATATCATGATCAAGCCGGAAACAACCTAAAACCCTATCAGGGATTGAAACAGGATTTACTGCAATCGTGCTTCCTCAAAGTGCGACCGGAAACAACCTAAAACCCTATCAGGGATTGAAACATGCAACTATGAGGATTATAAGGAGAATTCTGCGGTCCGGAAACAACCTAAAACCCTATCAGGGATTGAAACGTTTCTGACCCGGCTTTTATGATGGATGCTTTCTTGCCGGAAACAACCTAAAACCCTATCAGGGATTGAAACATAATGAACATGAACACTTAACAGAAACCGCGATGCCGGAAACAACCTAAAACCCTATCAGGGATTGAAACGTAGAATTACTATCCATTCGCCCTTGCAGTTCCTTCCGGAAACAACCTAAAACCCTATCAGGGATTGAAACGTGTTCCTCCTTCATGTCGCTCCTTATACCCTGTCCGGAAACAACCTAAAACCCTATCAGGGATTGAAACAATGGAGCAAGTTTCACCGAAACGAGTGCGAGAAGAGCCGGAAACAACCTAAAACCCTATCAGGGATTGAAACACAACCAAAATTCAAGTCAGCCGACCTCTCTTGCAACCGGAAACAACCTAAAACCCTATCAGGGATTGAAACGAGAACCTGGTCAATAGTTACTGCGACTCTTTAACCCGGAAACAACCTAAAACCCTATCAGGGATTGAAACAATTGACAACTTGTAAGGCGGCAAATAGTCAGCCGGAAACAACCTAAAACCCTATCAGGGATTGAAACAGCAGTTACTTGCAGCTTGAAAATTTCGACTGGACCGGAAACAACCTAAAACCCTATCAGGGATTGAAACAATTAAAGGTAATAGAACTAACAGAAGTAGCAATTACCGGAAACAACCTAAAACCCTATCAGGGATTGAAACATCATCTTCATTTAATAATAAAGTTACTTGTTGCCCGGAAACAACCTAAAACCCTATCAGGGATTGAAACTTAAGCCAAAACTGAGCCAAAACTGAGCCGTCACGCCGGAAACAACCTAAAACCCTATCAGGGATTGAAACTTTTGGACTTAAGGTTTTTCACTAAGGTTTGCAAAATCCGGAAACAACCTAAAACCCTATCAGGGATTGAAACGCGATACTGTTTCTGATGTCTTAAATCGGTTTGACCGGAAACAACCTAAAACCCTATCAGGGATTGAAACCTAAACATTTTGTTTTATCAAATACTGCCCGCACGTCCGGAAACAACCTAAAACCCTATCAGGGATTGAAACCTGGCTCTACCGAATTCCATGATTGAGCGAAAGCCGGAAACAACCTAAAACCCTATCAGGGATTGAAACCAATATCATCTCGAACATCATACGCATTCTTAGAATCCGGAAACAACCTAAAACCCTATCAGGGATTGAAACACAGGTAATTTTGGTTCACAAAATAATTCTTTGACCGGAAACAACCTAAAACCCTATCAGGGATTGAAACTATCTGCCTTGGTCTGACGGGCGATCGCCGTTCTTTTGCCGGAAACAACCTAAAACCCTATCAGGGATTGAAACGCCGAACTGGGAGTGTACAAAATTGCACTTTGAGGAGCCGGAAACAACCTAAAACCCTATCAGGGATTGAAACTACAGAAACAGAAACATCCTCACCAGAATCAAAAGCCCGGAAACAACCTAAAACCCTATCAGGGATTGAAACTACAGTATAAATCAATAGTGTCTACACTGTCAACACTGCCGGAAACAACCTAAAACCCTATCAGGGATTGAAACGTCTTAATTTCACCTCATTAACCATTTTTTCACCAACCGGAAACAACCTAAAACCCTATCAGGGATTGAAACGCGCTTGATACTTTTTATAAAGCAGATTCTAAAAAGCCGGAAACAACCTAAAACCCTATCAGGGATTGAAACAATCGGTCAAATTCCTTTTCCTGGAATTCATCCGTCCGGAAACAACCTAAAACCCTATCAGGGATTGAAACATGAAAACCACACTTCCTTCTTTCAGATCGACTTTCGCCGGAAACAACCTAAAACCCTATCAGGGATTGAAACGCGTATTCTTTCGATCGCGACGATATTTTTGCCAAGCAATCCGGAAACAACCTAAAACCCTATCAGGGATTGAAACGTTGCCACCAGTGAGCGATCGGAATAACGGCAACCGGAAACAACCTAAAACCCTATCAGGGATTGAAACTCAAATTGTCTAGTTACCAGTGGTGTCTCGTCAACCGGAAACAACCTAAAACCCTATCAGGGATTGAAACTACCAGAGAACAGCAACCGAGCAAGTTTCTACCAAACCGGAAACAACCTAAAACCCTATCAGGGATTGAAACAAGTTTCAGAAGGCGTTCTAAGCTGATGGGTCAACCCGGAAACAACCTAAAACCCTATCAGGGATTGAAACAATGGAAGTTTGTACGCGATTCCTTTCTACCTCGCCGGAAACAACCTAAAACCCTATCAGGGATTGAAACAGGACTGATTCGGTTTGTGCAATTGCACCTGCATCGCCGGAAACAACCTAAAACCCTATCAGGGATTGAAACTTACAAAACCAGACTCAGTATGTAAGACAATATGAAGCCGGAAACAACCTAAAACCCTATCAGGGATTGAAACCTAGCTAATTCTTCCACTCTTTCAGCGGTGTTAGCCGGAAACAACCTAAAACCCTATCAGGGATTGAAACTGACTTTAACGAGGCCGAAAGCTATTCAAACGACGCCGGAAACAACCTAAAACCCTATCAGGGATTGAAACTGAACCAGGGAAATCGGACGGAAGCTGGGGGCCGAGCCGGAAACAACCTAAAACCCTATCAGGGATTGAAACTGAAACAATCGGACGTAATGGCGACGGAGTTTTGCCGGAAACAACCTAAAACCCTATCAGGGATTGAAACTGATATGAAGTTGGCGATCGCACTTCCGCTCGGTCGCCGGAAACAACCTAAAACCCTATCAGGGATTGAAACGTTATTAGCGAGCCGTTTTCTACTTTCGATCGCCCGCCGGAAACAACCTAAAACCCTATCAGGGATTGAAACAGAGAAAAACACAAAGTGAGAAAATATTGATTTCTTAAGCCGGAAACAACCTAAAACCCTATCAGGGATTGAAACAGGCAATAGCCAAAGTAGAGCAAGCGTACTGGAAGCCGGAAACAACCTAAAACCCTATCAGGGATTGAAACAGGATGCGTCGTAACATCTCCTGACTTTCAATGTCGCCGGAAACAACCTAAAACCCTATCAGGGATTGAAACAGAGAGAAACAAAAGCAAACGCCCAAAGATAAATACAGCCGGAAACAACCTAAAACCCTATCAGGGATTGAAACTGTAACTTGTGATATTAACATTACAAGTATTATTGCCGGAAACAACCTAAAACCCTATCAGGGATTGAAACCGATTTTGGGGGTATTTTCGAGCCGGATTTGGGTAGAGCCGGAAACAACCTAAAACCCTATCAGGGATTGAAACCTTAGCTGCGAAAGAGCCATGTTCCGAGCAAGTACGGCCGCCGGAAACAACCTAAAACCCTATCAGGGATTGAAACCAACAAAATGGAACCACTACGCCACAACCTATTTGCCGGAAACAACCTAAAACCCTATCAGGGATTGAAACCAGTAATTCTGTCGATATTTGCAGCTTTTACAGTGCCGGAAACAACCTAAAACCCTATCAGGGATTGAAACAAACGATTTATGATGCTCTTGCTGAGGTGGAAATTTCCTTGCCGGAAACAACCTAAAACCCTATCAGGGATTGAAACAGGAGGTAATATGCTTTTAAGATATGCAAAATTGCCGGAAACAACCTAAAACCCTATCAGGGATTGAAACCTTCTTACTTCTCCCGTAATTCTTACTTTTTTAAAGCCGGAAACAACCTAAAACCCTATCAGGGATTGAAACTAATGCAAAAGATGTATTAGCGGCACTGCACACAAGCCGGAAACAACCTAAAACCCTATCAGGGATTGAAACCTTAAAGGTCAAGCTGGTAGCGGAAAATCCTAGATGCCGGAAACAACCTAAAACCCTATCAGGGATTGAAACTGACGTATTTATCGACTACCTTGCCTCGATAAATTAATTCGCCGGAAACAACCTAAAACCCTATCAGGGATTGAAACGTCAACTTTCTGAAGTGCGTTAACCTGATTCTGCAAGCCGGAAACAACCTAAAACCCTATCAGGGATTGAAACATCAGAATACAGTCTTGAAATCCGTCCCCAAATGCCGGAAACAACCTAAAACCCTATCAGGGATTGAAACCATTTTTTGGTTTGTTGGTCGTAACCCAAAAAGTGCGCCGAAAACAACCTAAAACCCTATCAGGGATTGAAACCTCGCAGCTATCCATCTCCTTACTCATCTCTTGGGCTAGCAACAAGTTTACTTCCCACACTTGTCACAGCACAGGTAGTGGTGATGGATAATCTCACATTTGATAAAAGTGGTCGGATTCAGGAATTGATTCAAACAGCAGGGTGTAGACTATTATATTTACCGCCATACTCTCCAGAGTTTAACAAAATTGAACAAAGAAGAGTCTTGGCTAAAAAGTCAAATTCGCAAACATCTTGATGAGTTTGATTGCTTACATTTTGGCCACCCTTGGATGTCTTGCGCCTTGCATCCTAACACGGGCGGTTGCTATATGTGATTTCCCAGATTATTCAGTTGAAAAAATACCAAAATTATGACCAATCAAACAACTTCTCCACTCCTACTCAGTCCCTTCAAAATCGGAGATTTACCCTTAAAAAATCGGGTAGTCATGGCACCCCTAACGAGAGCCAGAGCCGGTGAAACGCGGATGCCCAACGCATTGATGGCAGAGTATTACACTCAGCGAGCCTCCGCTGGTTTAATCATTACAGAAGCCACAGTCGTTTCTACTCAAGCTAATGGTTGGCTCAATACGCCCGGTATTTATTCAGACGAGCAAGGCCAAGCTTGGAAACAAATTGTGACTGCGGTTCATGCCCGCGAAACGCCGATTTTCATGCAGCTTTGGCACTGCGGACGAGCTTCCCACAGCAGTTTTCATGAAAACAATCAATTGCCAGTTGCAGCCTCTGCCATAAAAATAAACGGAGAAGGCATTCATACCCCTGTGGGCAAACAACCCTACGAAACCCCCCGCGCTCTAGAAACCGATGAAATCTCCCTGGTTGTAGAAGATTATCGCAAGGCAGCCGAACGGGCAAAAATGGCAGGTTTTGACGGTGTAGAAATTCACGCTGCAAACGGCTATCTCATTGACACGTTCCTGCAAACCAAAACCAATCACAGAAAAGATTCCTATGGTGGCACAGTTGAAAATCGATACCGTTTTCTTAAGGAAATTGTAGAGGCGATTATCACAGTATTTACTGCCAACAAAGTGGGAGTTAGACTTTCTCCCAACGGCGTTTATAATGATATGGGTTCTCCTAGTTATCGCGAAGATTTTCTGTATTTTGCAGGGCAGTTAAATGCCTATAATTTAGCTTACCTTCACTTGGTGGACGGTCTAGCATTTGGCTTTCATGAATTGGGAACGCCGATGATGATAGGAGAGTTTCGCGATGTGTTTACAGGGCCGCTCATCGGCAACTGCGGATATACTCAAGAACAGGCTGAAACGGCCCTGAGCAGCCAAGTTGCGGATTTAATTGCTTTTGGTCGGGATTTTATCAGCAATCCTGACTTGGTAGAGCGTTTTACTAATGGTTGGCCGCTCAATCCGCCTGCCGAAGTCGGCGTCTGGTATTCTTTTGGACCTGAAGGTTATATCGATTTCCCTACCTATCCGGAACCAGCAGCTATTTCTTAGTTGAGTTGGTTGGGGCGGGTTTATCAATAAATACCGAGTATGTGCCTCATAGATAATGGTGAACCCGCCCTAAAAAAATTATGGTTAATTTATCAAAATAGGACTGGGAGTTGGAGCAATATTTAATTTTCATCGCCCGTTGAGAACGAGCATCTCCTATTGGTAAAAACACTTCTTCTGCCTCCTGCCTCCTGCCTTCTGGCTTCTGTCTCCTGCCTCCAATTTCCACCTTGACTGCAAAAGTGAGAGGCTCCCAGTTGAGATCGAGAACGTTTCCCCATATCCTAATAACCATAGGGTACTTCAAAACATCCAAGCTGCTAGCTCAGCGTTTGAGTGCCTGAAAATAATCAATAGCGGAAGCGCTTTTAACAAGATGGCACAAAATCACAAATCCACGGTTATCATTACCGGCGCTTCCTCCGGCGTCGGTTTGTACGGCGCGAAAGCTCTCGCAGACAAGGGATGGCACGTGGTCATGGCCTGTCGGGACGTGCGAAAAGCCGGAGACGCCGCCCGAGAGTTGGGTATACCTGAAGGCAGTTTCTCCATCATGGAGATTGACTTGGGCGATTTGGAGAGCGTGCGTAGGTTTGCTCGGGCATTTAAGGCCAGCGGCAGGCCTCTGGACGCTTTGGTGTGCAACGCCGCCATTTATATGCCTTTGATTAAGGAACCGCTGCGGAGCCCGGAGGGTTACGAGTTGACGATGACTACCAATCACCTGGGTCATTTCCTGCTGTGCAACCTGATGATGGAAAATATGAAGCCTTCCTATTATTCGGATGCAAGAATCGTGATTTTGGGAACCGTGACTCACAATCCAGACGAGTTGGGCGGGAAGATTCCGCCGCGCCCGGATTTGGGCAAGTTTGAGGGTTTTGAAGCGGGTTTCAAAGACCCGATTTCGATGGTTGACGGCAAGAAGTTTGAACCGGTCAAGGCTTACAAAGATAGCAAAGTTTGCAACGTGCTGACGATGCGGGAATTGCACCGCCGCTTTCACGAATCCACGGGGATTACTTTCACTTCGCTGTATCCGGGATGCGTTGCGGATACGCCGCTGTTCCGCAACCACTATCCTTTGTTTCAGAAGCTGTTCCCGCTGTTTCAGAAGAATATCACCGGGGGTTACGTGTCGCAGGAGTTGGCGGGCGAAAGGCTGGCGATGGTGGTTGCCGATCCAGAATACAAGCAATCTGGGGCTTATTGGAGTTGGGGGAACCGCCAGAAAAAAGATGGTAAGTCTTTTGTGCAAAAGGTTTCTCCCCAGGCCCGCGATGATGAAAAAGGCGAGCGGATGTGGGAGTTGAGCGCTAAGTTGGTGGGCTTGACTGACGGGGCTCAAATGGGTGCTGCGGCTGGTGCGGGCCGCTCTGCATAATTCAAAGTTACAAACCCCCTTTATCAGGCTTGGCGGTTGAAACGGCGTCTACGCACAGGAGGTGGGTAGACGCGGACTCAATAATAAAGGGGTATTCAAGTCTGATTTGGTATGATGCACCAAAATCAAAGAAACCGGGTTTTTTAGTGGCTCTGCGGGCTGTAACTCACATCTTGCCTGTTCCTAAAAAGATTATTGAGAAGGGTGCCATATCTCAGTTGTAGCGCGTCTTTTCGGACACAACCCGGTTTCGGGTTTACCCTGGCGTGCAGGGCTATTCTGGTAGCCGTATTAGCATGAAAGCATAGGTTTTGCAAGCAAAAAAATTGGTTTTTTTTACCGTTTACGATCGACTTACACGATATTTTTTCGGATAAGAACCCGGTTGATGCGTAAGTCTTCGGAAATCAACAGCCGTCGATCGACCTTTTGGTTTGTAGCGTCGCCGAAACTGTTAGCTGCGACGGCTGTTTCCTTTTTTGCTGTTAAGATTGATTTTTACTTGAGGGTGCTCACTTCCTGAAAATATTTTCCCCCGCTTAAGCGAGATAATAATTAGATCCTATGGCTTGTCGCTCACAAAAAATATTTTTACTCGCTGGAATTTTTGGGTTAGTTTGGCTGGGAAAACCAGCGAAAACATCCGCTAGCACCGTTGAAATTTTGACCTCAAATGTTGAGGATTTGGCAGCAGTCAGCAGCGGAGGCGATCGAGCTTTAGCCCCTAACGACACCGAGATCGGCCTTCGTGAAGGCTTACCAGCCTCTTACGAGGAAACGCAGTTACCCGCTGAGTCAGAACGATCGGCTTTGGCGACAACTCAACCCTTATCCCCACCAGCAGAAATCCCCAACTTAGAGTCGGAAGCGACCAATTCTGGCGATCGCACTTTCAGCACAAAAACTCAAGAAACCGAGCTTTTTAACTCTAATCAAAAACTAGAAGAAAATATTGACCCACAAAAAATTGATTTGGGTATCGATCGAGCCTCGCATCTGGCCCAACTGCCCAACCCAATTTTGCCGCGATCGCCCGAATTACCTGCTCCTGAGCCGCCGCAACCGCCTGCGCCGTCTCCCCTCCAACCCACGCAGCCAACACCCGTTGAAAGCGAAATTAGACCGGGGATTCCGGGTACAATTAAGGTCGCTGGCTTTGAATTTGAGGGCAACACAGCTTTTAGCGATCGCGAACTCGCAGAAGTTACGCAACAGTTTGCGGGGCGCGAAATCACCTTTGCCGAACTGATCGCAGCCGAAGCAGCCGTCACTCAAAAATATGTAGCTGCAGGATACATCAATTCTGGTGCTGTAATTCTCGCCAACCAAAGCTTTCCGAGAGACGGAGGTGTGGTGAAAATTCGGATTGTAGAAGGCGGATTAGATGAAATTGCGATTACTGGAAACAGGCGCTTAAATTCAAATTACGTGCGATCGCGCCTTGAGCGCGCTACCAGACGGCCCCTCAACCGGTCTAGCCTGCTGGAAGCCTTGCAACTACTGCAACTCGACCCCTTAATTGCCAATATTTCCGCCGAACTTCAAGCCGGAAGCCGCCCGGAAAACAGCCGTTTAGAAGTGCGGGTAAAAGAAGCAGACAGCTTTAACGGTGAAGTGTTCGCAGACAACAACCGATCGCCCAGCGTCGGCAGTTTTCGGCGCGGTGTTCGCATCAATCAAGCAAATTTGCTCGGTTTGGGCGACGGACTAGAGGTATCTTATGCTAACACCGACGGCAGCAATGAATTCAACGGGAGCTACACAGTCCCCGTCAACGCGCGCAACGGCACGATTGGGTTCGCTGCGAGTGCTGCCAGCACCAACATCATCGAGGAACCGTTTGATGCTGCTGAAATTGAAGGGAAATCGCGGACTTACGAGTTAACTTACCGCCAGCCGATTGTCGAAAAGCCCGATCGCACTTTGGCTTTGGGACTGAGTTTTTCGCGGCAAGAAAGCGATACATTCCTTTCTGGGCAACGATTTGCCCTTTCGGCGGGAGCAAACGAGCGCGGCGAAACCCGGGTTTCGGCTGTGCGCTTTTTTCAAGAATACGTGCAGCGGAGTTCTAGCCAAGTGTTCGCGGTGCGATCGCAATTCTCCCTCGGCACTAATCTGTTCGGCGCTACTGCGAACGATAGCGGGCCGGACAGCAGTTTTCTGGCATGGCGCGGACAAGCCCAGTACGTAAGGCTATTAGCGCCAGAAACCTTACTGATAGTGCGTTCTGACATTCAATTAGCCGATCGCCCCCTGCTTTCCCTCGAACAAATTGGGATCGGGGGCGTTCAAAGCGTGCGCGGATACCGCCAAGATTTGCTGTTAACTGATAGCGGTGCGATCGCGTCTGCAGAAGTGCGAATCCCGGTTTGGCGTGTTCCGCAAGTCCAAGGATTGTTGCAAGTCGCTCCGTTTATCGATTTTGGGCTAGGGTGGAACCAGTCGGAGGAAAAGCCGAATCCTGACTCGGATAAACTTCTGGGTGCGGGTTTGGGGCTGGTTTGGCAGATGGGCGATCGGTTGAATGTGCGTTTAGACTACGGCATTCCTTTGATAAATGCTCGATCGGGCGATCGAACTTTGCAGGAAAATGGCTTATACTTTCGGATTAATTACTTTGCTTTCTAGCTAATTCTGTCTGTGGTTGAAACCCCTGTCTCCTAGCGAAATTCCCCCGCTAGGAGAACTAAATATAGTTTAGCTAATTCCCGGCTATACTTCAATCTAATATCAATTGCGGTTAGCTCGGAATGATTAAACCGCAGAGAACGCAGAGGATACAGAGGAAGGGAAAAGAGATGAATAATTCCGATGAAGTGCGGATTAGATATAAAATATAAAATCTAAAATTGTATAACTTAGTTAACAAAAGAGGGCTTGTCTTATGGTTCAGACAAAAACTAAACTAACATTTGCAGAGTTTCTCGAAAAGTACCCAGATGGATCGGGCATCTACGAACTTGTAAATGGAGAGATTGTCAAAGTGGAAGCAACCAGAGCGCATAAAAATGTGGCACGATTTCTTGTTAAGTCTTTCGACAGAGAAAGCGAGCGCTTGGGGCTTGACTATATCGTTGACAAAGATATAGTTTTGAGAACTGTAACAGCTTCAGGACAAGAACAAGGCAGAAATCCTGATGTTGGCGTGGTTAAGGCATCAGTATGGAACAGCAATGTACGCGGCTACGGAGCCCTTACTGAACCTATCCAATTAGCAGTAGAAGTTACCTCAACTAACTGGGAAGACGACTATGTGGATAAACTAGATGAGTATCAACGCCTCGGCATTTGTGAGTATTGGATTGTGGACTATTTAGCGATCGCTTCTAGGGCTTATCTAGGAAACCCCAAAATTCCCACAGTTTTCGTTTACAATTTGGAAAATGGCAATTATGTAGTTCAAAGTTTTACAGGTAATGAGCGCATTATCTCTAAAATTTTTCCCGAACTAGAAATCACAGTCGAGCAACTTGTACTCAGCAGCCAAATTCAAAACATTTAGAGAAACGAGATGAGATTACACCAAGAAAATTTATCCTGGAAAGAGTGTTTTTATGCCTCCCTTCCATTACTTTTTACTATTTTCACCCTTCTCAAAAACAGGCAAGATGCCTGTTCCAAAAAAACTAGATTGGACTGTGGTGTGGGCATCATGCCCCCCCGTAAGTTACTCCCTACTGTTTGCTTTCCTGTTGCTATTTCCCTCGAAAACCTTCGCCCAAATTATTCCCGATAATACCCTGGGCCCGGAAAGTTCGCGGACAGTTCCCGATACTATCAACAACTTACCCTCAGATAGAATCACTGGCGGTGCAACTCGCGGCGTTAACCTATTTCACAGCTGGCGCGAATTTAACATCCGTGAAGGGCGGGGAGCTTATTTTGAAAATCCCAGCGGAATTGCCAACATCTTCACCCGCGTTACAGGCGGCAACCCCTCAAATATTTTAGGAACTCTGGGAGTTTTAGGCAACGGCAATTTATTCTTAATTAATCCGAAAGGAATTATATTCGGGCCGAATGCCAGGTTAGATTTGCGCGGTTCGTTTATCGGTTCAACCGCTGACAGTATGGTGTTTAATAACGGCTTTGAATTCAGCAGCACCAACCCACAAACATCTGCGCTGTTAACCGTTAATATTCCCGTTGGTTTAAGATTTAGAGACAATCCCGGTGCAATTGTCAACCAATCGAAGGCTGTAGAGAAGGTAAACCTGCCAGCCTCTGCTGTGTCAATTCCGATTAGCGATCGAGTTGGTTTAGCAGTAGAACCAGGTCAAAATTTAGCACTGATTGGCGGCGACATCCAACTTCAAGGCGGCAATTTAACCGCCAGCGGCGGACAAATTTTACTCGGTAGCGCCGCGAGTCCCGGTTTAGTTAATTTTGCAATGACAGCGGGGGAAAAGGGAAATTTAACTTTAAATTATGACAATATTCAAAACTTCGGCAATATTCAGATATCCGATGGATCACTGATCAACACTAGCGGCACCGGTGGCGGCAGAGTAGAGTTAAAAGGTGGAAATATCGCCCTCAGCGGGGCGCGAATTTATGCGCTGACACTGGGAAATATTGATGGTAGAGGTATCGATATCACCGCTCAAAAGTTGCGAGTGGAAAACGGCTCGCAATTTTCTACCCTGACTCTAGGAGATGGTGCAGGAGGTAATATCAACTTCCGCGCTGCTGATTCAGTAGAAATGAGCGGGCTGGGAGTTGAGGGATATCAACAGCTTGCAATTAAATATTTGGTATCGGGAACCACAGACCCGTTTGACCCGCTGTTCGTGCTGTTTAATGCTAGTGCTGGTGCTGGTTCGGGGGGGAATATTACGATCGACACCGGGCGTCTCCTCTTCAACAATGGGGTAGTAGGTAGCGGCATCACTTTTGGCGGTGGAAATGGCGGCAATTTAATCATTCGCGCCAATACTTTTGAGATGGTGGGTTCTGGAATAAATAACGGGACAGCTAAAGAAAGTACCGGTGCGGGAGGAAGCATTAGTGTTGATGTCGCGAGATTAATTATGCGCGACGGTTCTATTCTCGGTACGACCAGCTACAGCAGCGGCTCGTCGGGGAATATCAACATTAATGCTGCTGAATCAGTAGAATTGTCTAACACCGGGCCGAGAACAGTTGTGTCAACTGGAATCAGCACGCTGAGTATCGCCTCTCACGGAAGGGCGGGGAATATTAACGTCGATACCAAGCGGTTGACTCTCTCTGGAGGTTCTGCGTTTACAGTAGGAACGGGTGTGTTAATTGGCAGGTTTTTGTTTTCTCAGGATGGGGGGCCTGCTGGAAATTTAACAGTTAGGGCTACTGAATCAGTAGAAATTTCAGGTATTTCTCAACTTTTGAGCAGCGGAATTCAGAGTGCTAGTGCGCTGAGTTCTGGAACTTTGAGCTCTAGTCCGGGCGGGGAGATTCGCATTGATACGCCAAGCCTAACCGTGCGGGATGGGGCGGTAGTTTCTACGAGCTCTTTGGGGGTGGGAGATGGGGGGAATATTACTGTTAATGCCGATCGCATTGAGGTCAGCGGCAGCGGAAATAACGGTCTGTTTGTCAGTACAATTGATGCTTCGGTGGGCAAAATATTTGGTACTAATGCTAATGCTACGGCAAATGCCGGTTCGTTGAATCTGAATGCCGATCGACTAATTGTCAGAGATGGAGCTACAGTGACTGTGCAGGCTACAGGAACCGGACGCGCTGGTAATATCAATGTTGTCGCCAATTCGATCGCTCTTGATAACAAAGCGATGATTGACGGCACGACTGTATCCGGTACAGGAGCAAATATTAACCTGCAAGCGCGAGATATCCAATTGCGCCGCAACAGCCGAATTACCACCGATGCAGGCACTTCTGACGGCGGTAATATCAACATCAACAGTGATATTCTTGTCGCCCTCCCCCAAGAAAACAGCGACATCACAGCCAACGCCCGCACAGCAGGCGGCGGCCGCGTCAATATCAATGTCCCCAATGTCTTTGGTTTTAAAGCAGCGAGTCGCGAACAAGTCAGAAGCAGGTTGCGACTCAGTGACGGCGAATTTGCAGCGTTGCAAGTAAGTCCTACATCTCTGCTTCCAAGCAGCGACATCGCCGCGATTTCCCAAAGGGGCGGCCCGGCTTTGCAAGGGGCGGTAACATTTAGTTCTGTTGGAGTCAATCCCGTTCAAGGTTTAGTGGAACTACCACAAAATGTGGTCAATCCGGCTGCGTTAATTGCGACAAATCCCTGCATCCAAGGGGCCGAGAACGAGTTTATTGTGACTGGGCGGGGGGGATTGCCACCGAGTCCTCACGATGTTCTCAGCAGCGCAGAAGAACCGTTTCCGTGGATGGAACCACCGGTAGGTGGAAGTCAGCAAGTAGAAGACCCCCTAGCCTCCATAGAAGTTCGGCCAACAGAAATTATTCCCGCTCAAGGTTGGGTAATGGACGATCGAGGACAAGTCAGGCTGGTAGCCTATAATTCTGGTGGTGGTGCATCTCTTCGCAGTCCGAAACCTACTGGTGTTTGCGTACCTCGATAGATACTCTTTAGGTTTTAGCTAACCCCTCGCTATTTTCCTAAAATTAAATGAACCAGACTTCAAAGATGTCCCGCCAATCTTCCGCCCTATTTTTTGCATTTTTACTGCTGTGTCCTTTCCCTGCGATCGCCCAAATCATCCCTGACAACAGCTTGGGTGCAGAAAGTTCGCGGACAGTTCCCGATACTATCAACAACTTACCCTCTGATAGAATCACTGGCGGTGCAACTCGTGGCGTTAACCTCTTTCACAGCTTGCGTGAATTTAACATCCGTCAAGGGCGGGGAGCCTATTTTGCCAATCCTAACGGGATTGCGAATATTTTTACCCGCGTTACTGGTGGGAATCCTTCTAATATTTTAGGAACTCTGGGAGTTTTGGGAAACAGTAACTTATTCTTAATTAACCCCAAAGGGATTGTTTTCGGTCCCAATGCGAGGTTAGATTTGCGCGGTTCATTTTTAGCAAGTTCAGCAGATAGCGTAGTTTTTAATAATGGCTATCAGTTCAGCAGCAGCAATCCCCAATTAGTACCGCTGTTAAATGTCAATATACCGATCGGTTTAAATTTTCGAGAAAATCCGGGTAAAATCATTAACTCTTCAGCAGCAGCCTTAAACTTACCCGAATTACCCGCTGGCATCCCGCAGATTTTCAATAATACGGGCTTAACAGTTGGACCCGGAAAAACTCTCACCCTAGTGGGGGGAGATATTGAATTAAATCAGGGAACACTCACTGCATCAACCGGACAAATTTTGCTGGGTAGCGTCGCTAGTCCGGGTATGGTTGGATTGGACTCAACGCCATTTGGATTAAGTTTAAACTATGACAAGATTTCCAACTTGGGTAATATTGAAATAACCAACGGCTCACTGATCGATACCAGTGGAATCGGTGGCGGCAAAGTCGATATTCGAGGTGGAAATGTCAACCTCAACGGTGGGCGAATTTATGCACTGACTTTGGGAAATATCGATGGTAGGGGTATCGATATTAACGCTCAACAGTTTCGGGCCCAAGGTGGAGCGCAAATCTCCACGCTGACAGCAGGAAGTGGTGCCGGAGGCGCTATCAACATCCGCGCTACCGACTCAGTTGAAACGCTCGGAATTGGATTAGATAACTATAGAGTGTTTGGTGGTAATTATACGGTATCTGGCTCTTTCGACCCTTTTGACCCACAACTTCTGCTGATAACTGGCACTAATAGCATGGGAGCCGCCGGAAACATCACGATTGATACGGGAAAACTGTTGATAGACAATGGAAGCGCATTGACTACCACCACGTTAGGTGATGGCAACGCCGGAAATATTACCATCCGTGCCGGGGTTTTAGATATGGTCGCTTCTGCAATCCACAGTGGCCCACTTTTGGGAAGTACGGGTAGGGGAGGAAATATCACCTTTGAGGGAGAACGTTTAACCGTGAGCGATGGTGCTGCTCTGATCAGCCTCACCCGCGGTGAAGGAGGAGCGGGGAATATCAACATTAAAGCTTCGGAATCAGTAGAAGTGCTTCGGACTCCCACGGGCAGTCCCGTAGCAAGTTTAATTGGGTCAACTGCGAGCGGTGTGAATGGGCAAGCCGGGGACATTAATATCGACACGAAGCGGTTGATTATCTCTGAAGGAGGCGGGATTAGTTTATCTAGCGGAGCCGTTGTGGGCAACCAACCGTTAAATACAACTGGGGGGCCCGGAGGTAATTTGACAGTTAGGGCCACTGAGTCAGTAACAGTCGAGGGTTTTTCTGGAGTTTTGGCAAACGGCAGTCGGAATCCCAGTTTCATCTGCGCTGATGCCAATACTGCTAATCGGGGAGGGAGTATCAACATTTCTACACCTGTACTGACTCTCCGGGATGGAGGAGTTATTAGTACTGCATCTTTAGGCAAAGGAGATGCAGGAAGTATCACAATTGATGCGGGTCGTGTAGAAGTTATTGGGAATGGGGGTCAAGGTGAATTTAACAGTCAAATTCAGACTTCCGTTGGGATTGCCTCTGACATTATAGATCCCAATGCTACGGCTAACGGAGGTTCGTTGAATCTCAATGTCGGGGAATTGATTCTTCGCAATGAAGGAACACTCAATCTGCAAGCTTTGGGATCGGGACGGGCTGGTAATATTAACGTGAAAGCAGATTCAATTTCCCTTGACAATCAAAGCAGCATTGACGGTAGGACGGCATCCGGCGCCGGAGCAAATATTAACCTTGAAGCACGAGATATCCAGTTGCGCCGAGGGAGCAGAATTACAACTGATGCAAGTATTTCTGAGGGTGGCAATATCAACCTTAAAAGCGATATTCTGGTGGCTTTACCCAAGGAAAATAGCGATATTACTGCTAATGCGCGATCGGCTCAAGGTGGTCGCGTTAATATTAATGTCCCCAATGTTTTCGGGTTTACATCAGTCACTCGCGAACAGGTTCGAGCGAGTTTGGGATTAACAGATGCTGAATTTGCAGCGTTGCAAGTAAGTCCGACTTCTTTAATTCCTACCAGCGACATCGCCGCGATTTCCCAAAGTAGCGGCCCGGCTTTGCAAGGTACTGTAACATTTAGTTCTTCTGGGGTAAATCCCGCTCAGGGTTTAGTGGAACTGCCGCAAAATGTGGTCAATCCGGCTGCGTTAATTGCTGCAAATCCCTGCATCCGAGGGGCCGAGAGCGAATTTACCGCTACTGGGAAAGGAGGAGTGCCACTCAGTCCTAATGATGTTCTCAGCAGCCCTCTATCGCCGTTGCCTTGGGTTGAACCAGCGGTAGGTGGAAGTCAGCAAATAGAAGGCCTCATACCATCCCTCGAAATTCGACCAAGAGAAATTATTCCCGCTCAAGGTTGGGTAATGGACGATCGAGGACAAGTGACGCTGGTAGCCTATAATTCTGGTGGTGGTGCATCTCTTCGCAGTCCGAAACCTACGGGTGTTTGCGTACCTCAATAGGTACTCTTCAGGTTTTAGCTAAACCGTCGCTATTTCCCTCATACTAAATTAACAGGAATTAAAAGATGCCCCGCCAATCTTCCGCCCTATTTTTTGCATTTTTACTGCTGTTTCCTGGCCCTGCGATCGCCCAAATCATCCCCGATAATAGCTTGGGTGCAGAAAGTTCGCGGACAGTTCCCGACACGATTAATAACTTACCATCGGACAGAATAGAAGGCGGGGCAACTCGCGGCGTTAACCTCTTTCACAGCTTGCGTGAATTTAACATCCGTGAAGGGCGGGGAGCATATTTTGCCAATCCCAGCGGAATTGCGAATATTTTTACCCGCGTTACGGGTGGCAACCCCTCAAATATTTTAGGTGTCTTGGGAGTCCAAGGAAATGCCAACTTATTTTTAATTAATCCCAAAGGAATTGTCTTTGGTCCCAACGCTCGGTTAGATTTGCGCGGCTCGTTTGTCGGTTCAACAGGTACCGGAATTCTCTTTGATAATGGGTTTGAATTTAGTGCAGCTAATTCTAATGCAGTGCCATTGTTAGCTATTAATATTCCTGTAGGTTTAAGATTTAGAGACAATCCCGGCACAATTGTCAACTCTTCCCAAACAAAGGCTCCTACATCAGCCTTACCGCCACTACCCATAGAAATTCCTGCTTTTGAAAAACTAGGTTTGGCCGTAGACCCCGGTCAAACTTTAGCATTAATTGGCGGTGACATTCAACTGCAAGGAGGAAATCTAACTGCTTATACCGGACAAATTCTTCTAGGTAGTGTCAAGAGTCCAGGTGTAGTGCAATTTGAACCAACAGCTTTAGGTCTGAATTTAAACTATCAAAATATTCAGAACTTCGGCAATATTGAAATGAACGGTGCATTTATAAATACCAGCGGATTAGGAGGTGGGAAAGTCGATATTCGAGGAGGAAATATTAATCTTAACGGTTCAGGAATTTATGGGCTGACACTGGGAAATATTGATGGTAGAGGCATTGACATCAATTCCCAAAACTTCCGAGTAGAGGGGGGGTCGCAAATTTTCGCCTCCACACTGGGAGAGGGAAGAGGAAGCGATATCAACATCCGCGCTACTGACTCAGTAGAAATGATCGGGTTGGGAATTGAGGGCTATCAGCAGCTTACAGAAAATTTTCAGACATCTGGAACAGGCAACCCCTTTATTTCGCAAATCGTTCTGTTCACTAGCGCTATTGGCAGTGGAGCAGCCGGAGATATTAACATTGAAGCCGGACGGCTGTTGATGAGCAATGGGGTAGTGGGCGGTGCCCCCACCTTTGGTGCTGGGAATGGCGGAAATCTGGCTATCCGCGCCAAAACCGTCGAACTCGTGAGTTCAACGCTCTATAACGGAACAACGAACGAAAGCACTGGTCAAGGCGGAAACATCTCTGTTGAAGCGCAACGGTTAATACTGCGCGATGGCGGTGCGTTTGCCAGCTTCAGCCTTAGTGATGGAGCATCGGGGAATATCGCGATTAAAGCGAGTGAATCGGTGGAATTATCGGGTAGTCTTCCTGTAGGCCTAGGGCAAACTCGGCTCGGCACGAATACTTTTGATGGGAATGGAAAAGGTGGGGATATTACGATCGACACTAAGCGGTTGAGTGTTTCTAATGGAGCCACAATTAGTTTAACTACGGGTGCAATTTTTGGCGAAGCCGTGTTTTCTACAACAGGGGGGACGGGAGGAAATTTAACTGTGAGAGCCTCCGAGTCTGTAGAAGTGAGCGGCGAGTCAAGATTTTTGGGGAATGCGGGCTATGTAGCAAGTTCTTTTGTTACTCAAACTGCAAGTTCTGGTAGAGGTGGAGATATCCGCCTGTCAACACCTAAACTAACTGTGCAGAATGGCGGCGTTATTTCTGCGGCTTCTTTGGGTATAGCAGATGCAGGAGATATTACAATTAATGCCGATCGCCTAGCAGTGCAAGGTATTGGGAGTAACAGTGGGTTGAGGAGTGGAATTGAAGCCTCGTCTGGTAGGGCGTTTAATGCTGTAAATTCCACTGCTAGCGGCAATGCAGGCTCGTTGAATTTGAACGCTAATCAATTGATTCTTCGGGACAGTGCAGTGGTTAACGTTCAATCTTCAGGCACAGGTAGGGCTGGCAATATTAACGTTGTAGCTAACTCAGTTGCCCTGGATAATAAAAGCATAATTGATGGCACGACTGTCTCTGGCACAGGGGCTAATATTAACCTGCAAGCGCAAGACATTCAGTTGCGGCGCGGCAGTAGAATCACCACGGATGCAGGTATTTCTGAGGGCGGTAATATCAGAATTAATAGCGATATTTTGGTAGCTTTACCGCGAGAGAATAGTGATATTACAGCTAATGCTCGCACAGCTAGGGGCGGACAAGTTACGGTCAATGTACCAAATATCTTTGGCTTTACAAGCCTTAACCGCGAACAAGCCAGGAGTAGTTTAGGATTAACAGATGCTGAATTTGCAGCGTTGCAAGTAAGTCCGACATCTTTAATTCCTACCAGCGACATCGCCGCGATTTCCCAAAGTAGCGGCCCGGCTTTGCAAGGTACTGTAACATTTAGTTCTTCTGGGGTAAATCCCGCTCAGGGTTTAGTGGAACTGCCGCAAAATGTGGTCAATCCGGCTGCGTTAATTGCTGCAAATCCCTGCATCCGAGGGGCCGAGAGCGAATTTACCGCTACTGGGAAAGGAGGAGTGCCACCGAGTCCTAATGATGCCCTCAGCAGTGCTGCAGCGCCGTTCCCTTGGGTAGAACCAGCGGTAGGTCAAAGTCAGCAAGTAGAAGGCGAAAGAGTATCCATAGAAGTTCGGCCAACAGAAATTATTCCCGCTCAAGGTTGGGTAATGGACGATCGAGGACAAGTCAGGCTGGTAGCCTATAATTCTGGTGGTGGTGCATCTCTTCGCAGTCCGAAACCTACTGGTGTTTGCGTACCTCGATAGATACTCTTTAGGTTTTAGCTAACCCCTCGCTATTTTCCTAAAATTAAATGAACCAGACTTCAAAGATGTCCCGCCAATCTTCCGCCCTATTTTTTGCATTTTTACTGCTGTTTCCTTTCCCCGCGATCGCTCAAATCATCCCCGATAATAGCTTGGGTGCAGAAAGTTCGCGCACGGTTGGCGACACGATTAATAACTTACCCTCGGACAGAATAGAAGGCGGTGCAACTCGCGGCGTTAACCTCTTTCACAGTTTACGCGAATTTAACATCCGTGAAGGGCGGGGAGCATATTTTGCGAATCCCAGCGGAATCAACAACATATTCACCCGTGTTACAGGTTCAAACTGCTCAAAGATTTTAGGAACTCTGGGAGTTTTGGGAAACAGTAACTTATTCTTAATTAACCCAAAAGGGATTGTTTTCGGTCCCAATGCGCGGTTAGATTTGCGCGGTTCATTTTTAGCAAGTTCAGCAGATAGCGTAGTTTTTAAGAATGGCTATCAGTTCAGCACCAGCAATCCCCAATTAGTACCGCTGTTAAATGTCAATATACCGATCGGTTTAAATTTTCGAGAAAATCCGGGTAAAATCATTAACAATTCAGTAGCACCAACCTTGAATTTACCACAATTACCCCCAGGAATTCCGCAGATTTTCAATAACATGGGCTTAGCAGTTGCTCCCCGACAAACTATAGCCCTAGTGGGGGGAGATATTGAATTAAATCAGGGAACACTCACTGCATCTACAGGACAAATTTTGCTGGGTAGCGTCGCTAGTCCGGGGATGGTTGGATTGGGGGATACCTCTTTTGGATTAAGTTTAAACTATGACAAAATTGCCAAATTGGGTAATATTGAAGTCACCAACGGCTCACTGATCGATACCAGTGGAATTGGTGGCGGCAAAGTCGATATTCGAGGTGGAAATGTCAACCTCAATAATGGCAGGATTTATGCACTGACTTTGGGAAATATCGATGGTAGGGGCATCGACATTAACGCCCAACATTTACGGGCCCAAGGTGGGGCGCAAATTTCCACGCTGACAGCCGGAAGTGGCGCGGGAGGTGCTATCAATATCCGCGCTACCGATTCAGTAGAACTGATCGGGATTGGATTTGAGAGCTTTCAAAACTTTGTCAAAAATTATACAATCTCTGGAAGAATCAACCCTTTTGACCCACAGATTCTACTGGAAACTAGCACTGCTGGCATGGGAGATGCGGGAAACATCTTAATCGATACGGGACAACTGCTGATCGACAATGGAACCGTATCGGGTAGCGCTACATTAGGTGCTGGCAACGCCGGAAATATGACCCTCCGTGCCAGGGTTCTCGATCTGGTCGGTTCAGGGATCAACACCGGCACACTCGCGGGGAGTACGGGTAAGGGAGGAAATATCACCTTTGAGGGAGAACGTTTTATCATACGCGATGGCAGTGCGATCGTCAGCACCACTCGCAGTGAAGCACCATCGGGGAATATCAACATTAAAGCTTCGGAATCAGTAGAAGTGCTGCGGACTCCTCCTCGAAGTCCCGTCGCAACCTTGATTGGTGCAACCGCAATCAGCATTAATGGGAAAGCCGGAGACATTTATATCGACACGAAGCGGTTGAGGATCTCTGAAGGGGGCGGAATTAGTTTATCTAGCGGCTCAGTTGTGGGCAACCAACCGTTGAATACAACTGGGGGGCCCGGAGGTAATTTAACAATTAAAGCTACTGAGTCAGTCAGACTAGAGGGTATTTCTGGAGTTTTGGCGAATGGCAGTCGGAATCCTAGTTTCATCTCGGCTGATACCAACTCTGCTGCTCGGGGAGGGAGTATGAACATTTCTACACCTTTAGTAATTCTCCGAGATGGAGGACTTATTTCTACTGCATCTTTAGGCAAAGGAGATGCCGGAAGCATCACGATTGATGCGGGGCGTGTAGAAATTATTGGGAATGGGGGTCAAGGTGAATTTAACAGTCAAATTCAGACTTCCGTTGGGATTGCATCTCGCGTTAGAAATCCCAATGCTACGGCTAACGGAGGTTCGTTGAATCTGAATGTCGGGCAATTGATTCTTCGCAATGGGGGAACACTTAATCTGCAAGCATTGGGTTCAGCACGGGCTGGTAATATTAACGTGAAAGCAGATTCAATTTCCCTTGACAATCAAAGCAGCATTGACGGGAGAACGGAATCAGGCGCCGGAGCAAATATTAACCTTGAAGCACGGGATATTCAGTTGCGCCGAGGGAGCAGAATTACAACTGATGCAAGTATTTCTGATGGTGGCAATATCAACCTTAAAAGCGATATTCTGGTGGCTTTACCCAAGGAAAATAGCGATATTACTGCTAATGCGCGATCGGCCCAAGGTGGTCGCGTTAATATTAATGTCCCTAATGTTTTCGGGTTTACTTCAGTCACTCGCGAACAGGTTCGAGCGAGTTTGGGATTAACAGATGCTCAATTTGCAGCGTTGCAAGTAAGTCCGACATCTTTAATTCCTACCAGCGACATCGCCGCGATTTCCCAAAGTAGCGGCCCGGATTTGCAAGGTACTGTTACATTTAGCACTACTGGGGTGAATCCGGCTCAAGGTTTAGTGGAACTGCCGCAAAATGTTGTCGATCCGGCTGCGTTAATTGCAGCAAATCCCTGCACGCAAGGGGCAGAGAGCGCATTTACTGTCACTGGTAAAGGAGGAGTTCCCGCCAGTCCTAATGATGCCCTCAGCACCGCTCCAGCGCCCTTTCCTTGGGTGGAACCAGCGGTAGGTGGAAGTGAGCAAATAGAAGGCAAAAGACCATCCATAGAAGTTCGACCAACAGAAATTATGCCCGCTCAAGGTTGGGTAATGGACGATCGAGGACAAGTAACGCTGGTAGCGTATAATTCACGTGGTGGTGCATCTGTTCGCAGTCCGAAACCGACGGGTGTTTGCGTACCTCGATAGGTAAGCTGTCGCGCATTTAAATTGTAGATTCAGGGCGGGCGGGACGCCCACCCCACAAGACGGGGAATTGTTTTTTAACAGACAATTTAAATGTAGAACAGCTTACTCTTCAGGTTTGAGCTAACCCGTCGCTATTTTCCTAATATTAAATTAACCAGACTTAAAAGATGCCCCGCCAATCTTCCACCCTATTTTTTGCATTCTTACTGCTGTTTCCTTTCCCCGCGATCGCCCAAATCATCCCCGATAATAGCTTGGGTACAGAAAGTTCGCGCACAGTTCCCGATACTATCAACAACTTACCCTCAGATAGAATCACTGGCGGTGCAACTCGCGGCGTTAACCTTTTTCACAGCTTGCGCGAATTTAACATCCGTGAAGGGCGGGGAGCTTATTTTGAAAATTCCAGCGGAATTACCAACATATTCACCCGCGTTACTGGCCCCAACTCTTCAAATATTTTAGGAACTCTGGGAGTTTTGGGAAACGGCAATTTATTTTTTATTAACCCGAAAGGGATTGTCTTTGGTCCCAATGCTCGGTTAGATTTACGCGGTTCATTTTTAGCATCAACTGCTAGCAGCGTTCTTTTTAAGAATGGCTTTGAATTTAGCAGCAATAACCCCCAAACCGTGCCATTGTTAGCGATTAATATTCCCGTAGGAGTGAGATTTAGAGAAAATCCTGGTACAATTATCAACCAGTCAAAAGCAGTGGGTGAACTGCCGAAATTGCGCCCACTTCCCATACAAATTCCTATTTTGAACAAAGTCGGTTTAGCAGTAGACCCCGGTAAAACATTAGCGTTAATTGGCGGAGATATTCAACTGCAAGGAGGCAATTTAACAGCTTATAGCAGTCAAATTATCCTGGGTAGCGTCAAAAGTCCAGGGGTGGTGCAAGTTGAAGCACTGCCTATAGATTTGAATTTAAACTATGGCACTATTCATAACTTTGGCAATATTGAACTCTCGGATTCAATTATAAATACCAGCGGATTAGAAGGTGGCAGAATAGACATCAGGGGCGGAAACGTCACCCTTAACGGCTCGCGAATTTTGGCGCTGACGCTCGGAAATATTAATGGTAGAGGTATTGACATCAATGCTCAACAGTTGCGAGTAAATAGAGGGTCGCAAATTTCAACCCTAGCGCTAGGAGATGGGGCGGCGGGCAATATTAATATCCGCGCTACTGACTCAGTAGAAATGAGCGGCATTGGATTTGAGAGTTATCAACAGTTTTTACAGAATTATTTGAGATCGGGAACAGGCAATCCTTTAGATCCGCAAATTGTTTTGAGTACTGGTACTCTTGGCAGGGGAGTCGCAGGCGCGATCGCAATTGATACGGGAAGACTGCTGATCCGCAACGGTAGCCTAGTAGGTAGCTCTACATTTGCTAGTGGCAATGGTGGAAATATCACCATCCGTGCCGAGGTTTTCGAGCTAGCTGGCTCTGCGATTAACAGTGGCACACTTGTAGGGAGTACAGGCATCGGCGGAAACATCACCTTTGAGGGCGAAAGGTTGATAGTGCGTGATGGTAGTGCGATCAGCAGCGTTACCCGCAGTAGGGCAGCATCAGGAAATATCAATATTAAAGCGAATGAATCATTAGAAATCTTGCGTACTCCCGCTGGCAGTGTCCTACAAACTATCATAGGTACAAACGCTCTCGGTCAGAATGGAAATGCGGGAAATATTACCATTGATACCAAGAAATTGACTATCTCTGGTGGGGGTGGGATTAGCTCATCGAGTGGTGCAGCAATTGGCACTCAACTATTAAATACAACGGGAGGTTTAGGAGGTAATGTAACCATTAGAGCTAGCGAGTCGATAGAAATAGGAGGTGTTTCTGAAGTTTTGGCGAATGGAAGGCGGAGTATTAGTTTTGTCGCCAGTGATACCTACTCATCGAATCGGGGAGGGGATATCTACATTTCCACACCTATGTTATTGCTACGGAGTGGGGGATTTATTTCGGCTGGTTCTTTGGGTATAGCAGATGCCGCTAACGTCACCATTGATGCCCAAAAAGTGGAACTTATTGGTAAGGAGAATCCGGGTGAATTTAGCAGTGCTATTCAGGCTTCCGTTGGCTTTTTACACCAGTTAAGGAATCCCAATGCTACGGCGAATGCGGGTTCGTTGAATCTGAATGTTAACCAATTGAGGCTGCGGGATGGCGCAACGGTTAATGTTCAGGCATTAGGAATGGGGCAGGCTGGTAATATTAATGTTGTAGCTGACTCAATTGCTCTGGAAAATAAAGCCAGCATCAATGCTTCTACTGACTCTGGCGGCGGGGGAAATGTTAACATCAGGGCGCAAGACATTCAGTTGCGGCGCGGCAGTCGAATCACCACGGATGCAGGTATTTCGGAAGGCGGTAATATCAGAATTAATAGCGATATTTTGGTAGCTTTACCGCGAGAGAATAGTGATATTACAGCTAATGCTCGCACAGCTAGGGGCGGACAAGTTACGGTCAATGTACCAAATATCTTTGGCTTTACAAGCCTTAACCGCGAACAAGCCAGGAGTAATTTACGACTGACTGATCCTCAATTTGCAGCGTTGCGAGTAAGTCCTACTTCTCTAATTCCCACTAGCGATATTGCGGCGATTTCCCAAAGTAGCGGCCCGGCTTTGCAAGGTACTGTTACATTTAGCACTACTGGCGTCAATCCCGCTCAAGGTTTAGTGGAACTGCCGCAAAATGTTGTCGATCCGGCTGCGTTAATTGCGGCAAATCCCTGCACGCAAGAGGCAGGGAGCGCATTTACCGTCACTGGGAAAGGAGGAGTGCCACCGAGTCCTAATGATGCCCTCAGCAGCCCTCTATCGCCCTTGCCTTGGGTAGAAGAGGCAGGAAGAAATGCAACGAGTAATGTAGAGGATTTAACCGATGTAACCAATAGAGGGAAGAAGGAAGAAGGAGAAATCCCCGATCGGGAAGTTGTTCCGGCCCAAGGTTGGGTGGTGAATGGGAAAGGGGAGGTGACGCTTGTTGGATACAATGCGGGTAATGCTGCGGACTCTCGCAATCCTCGACCGAGTTCTGTTTGTGTGCCGCGTTGAAATTAGGTTGTTTTTGACCGCCGATGTAGGCGGATTAACGTAGATTAACGCAGATCAAGAATAAGATGTATTTGGGTTAATTGGTATGTGTGTCTGCGGTTGTAATTTTATTTTCTAAATATGAAGTTTACCCGATCGCTCCGGCAAGTAATTCTGTTATTTGTGATTTCCTGTCTGCTAGCAGTTGCGATTCCTCCCGGAGTTGCTCAGGTTAATCCACCACCAGCGGTTCAGCTTGTCCGACAAGCTCGAACTCTTTACCGAGAGGAACGTTTTTCGGAAGCTGTATCGCTGTTGCAGAAAGCGGCGGCGCAGTTTGAGGCAAAAGGTGAAAATCTCGATCGCGCCACAGCTTTGAGCAATTTAGCTGCAACCTACGGGCAGTTGGCGCTTTGGGAAGAAGCAGAAAAAGCTGTAAATTCCAGTTTGTCTGTTGTGCGAACACAGGCAAAAACTCCCGAACAGCAGCGGATTTTGGCTGAAACTCTCAACATTCAAGGACAGTTGCAACTCGAACGCGGTCAGACTCAAGATGCGATCGATATTTGGACTCAAGCTGCTAAAATTTTTGAGCAAATTGATAGAAAACCCCAACTTCTTCAAGTTCAAATTAATCAAAGTCGGGCTTGGGAAATTCTCGGACTTTATCCCAGAGCTTGCAAAATGCTGTTAGCTTCTTTCAACCTGGAAAACCAAACTTGCGAAGTTTCGGCAGGGAGTTTGGAAATTATGAAAAATCAGCCAGTTTCTCTCGAACAAGTCCGGGCAATTCATGCTTTAGGGCGGGTACTGCGGGTTTTGGGACAACTGGAACGATCGCAGGATGTGCTGTCGGTTGGACTCGAAGCAGCCCAAAAATTAGGTTCCCGACCAGAGGAGGCTGCAATTTATCTCAATCTGGGCAATACGGTACGGGCTAAAAGCAATAAACCGGGTTTGACACCAGAACAGCGCGGTGATTGGGAACGCTTTGCCCTAGAGTATTATGCTCGATCTGCCCAGGCGATGCCGGAGCGATCGCTCCTACAAATTCAGGCAAAGTTAAACCAATTGAGTTTGTTGGTCGATCGCAAAGATTGGTCTGAGGCAGAAGCTTTGTGGCGTTCCATCGAACCTCAAGTCGCTCAATTTGGGTCGAATCGCGCTGGACTTTACGCTCAAATTAATCTAGCTCAAAGCTTGATGAAATTAGCTCAATCGCCAGCGAAAACTTTGAGTTTAAGCGAGATTGACACAATGCTCGATCGCTCTGTCGAACCAGCAAACAGTTTGGGCGACAAACGAATACAAGCTTATATTCTGGCAGCTAAAGGCAAACTATCGGAAATCCAACAGCAGTATCAGACTGCGGAAAATATCACAATTCAGGCTTTGAGTTTAGCACCGGCGTTTCAATCTCCCGATATTGCTTACCAATTGTTTTGGCAACTGGGACGGATTCGGAAAGCTCAGGGGAATACAGAAGGGGCGATCGCTCAATATACTCAAGCTGTGAATGTACTTTCTTCTTTGCGGGGCGATTTGGTGACAGTCAATCCCGAAGTCCAATTTTCGTTTCGGGAAAGTGCCGAACCGGTTTATCGGGAATTAGTCGGGCTGCTTTTGCAAGAGGAATCTCCCAGTCAAGCTAAGTTGAAACTAGCGCGCCAAACGGTGGAATCTTTGCAGTTGGCGGAATTGGACAACTTTTTTCGGGATGCTTGCGCTGATGCTAAACCAAAGTCGATCGAGGAAATCGATCCGACAGCGGCGGTGATTTATCCGATTATTTTGAGCGATCGTTTGGAGGTAATTTTGTCAATTCCCGGCAAACCCCTGCGCCGCTACGCTACGAAGAAGTCTCAAGCCGAGTTGGAAACTGCCTTCAGACAAGCCAAAAATACCATCCGGCCTGCATCTTTCCCGCGCAACAGGAGGCAACCAGTTGAACAGGTTTATGACTGGTTAATCCGCCCCGCAGAGGCGGATTTGACCGCTGCTGGGATTAAAACCCTGGTATTTGTGCTCGACGGTTATTTGCGAAATCTGCCGATGACGGTGCTCCACGACGGTGAAAAGTTTTTAGTAGAAAAATACAGTATTGCTTTGGCGCCGGGATTGCAACTGCTAGCACCGAAACCGCTGAACAAAGTCAAGTTAAAAGTGCTCACCGCTGCCCTCTCCGAAGCGCGTCAAGGCTTCTCGGCTTTGCCGGGGGTGAAGGAGGAAGTTGAACAAATTGCAGCCGAGATGCCGGCGAGTTCGCTGCTGAATGAAGATTTTGTCAGCGGGCGGTTGCAAGATCGAATTAAAGCGGTGTCTTACCCGATCGTCCATTTGGCAACTCACGGTCAGTTTAGCTCGAACGCGGCGGATACTTTTATTGTGACTTGGGATCAGAAAGTGAATGTTAAGGAGTTCGATCGACTCCTGCGAGCCCGCACTGGTGAGAGACAACAGGCGATCGAACTTTTGGTTTTGAGTGCTTG
Organism: Microcoleus sp. Pol12B3; assembly: GCF_036701355.1. Lineage (NCBI taxonomy): Bacteria > Bacillati > Cyanobacteriota > Cyanophyceae > Oscillatoriales > Microcoleaceae > Microcoleus > Microcoleus sp. Pol12B3. The sequence continues at coordinate 24,801 of NZ_JAUBQS010000041.1, read as the reverse complement.
CGAAACTGCTTCGGGCGATAACCGCGCGGCTTTGGGTTTGGCCGGGGCCGCAATTCGATCGGGTGCCCGCAGCACCGCCGCCACCCTTTGGCAAGTCAACGACGAATCTACAGCTATCTTTATGACTGAGTTTTACCGGCAGCTTGCTTCTTCTAAAACCAGCAAAGCTGAAGCCCTCCGCAACGCTCAATTAACCCTGCTGAAAAACCAACAGTATCAGAACCCGTATTTCTGGGCACCTTTCGTGCTAGTGGGCAATTGGCAGTAATTTCAGATCGGGCATCGGGCATCGGGCTGGCAGACAACAGTCAACAGACAACAGACAACAGACAACTGACTCAAATGCAGTTGGTTTTTTGTTAAAGTTTGTAAACTGTTAAGAGTGCTTTTTGCATCTAATATTTTTTCGAGGAGTCCCATGAAGCAACTTTTGATTGCTGAGCGCTTTTGCCTGATTGCCCACGTCTTGTCAATGGCTTTTGGATTGGCAGGGTTGCTGCTGATTTTACCCCGTCCCGAATTGGTGATGAGTTTGCCACCAGCAGGGCAAACGCTATTCCAGTGGGGGATGGCTGGGGGTGGAGTAGTTTATATCATCTTTGGTGCTGCAGCGGTTGCTCTCTATGCCTTGCGGACGTTGGGTTTGGGTGCAACTCTGGCTTTTTTACTGCCTTCTGTTTTTTTGTCCTTGAGTAGCGAGTTGTTGGGAACGAGTACGGGTTTTCCCTTCGGCCACTACCACTATTTGAGCGGTTTGGGTTACAAAATTGCAGGGCTGGTTCCGTTTACAATTCCCCTCTCGTGGTTTTATCTGGGACTGGTTTCCTATTTAATTGCTCGCGCTGGAGTAGCTGGCGGTAAAAGTGAACTCAACTGGGTGCGCCAAGTAGGGGCGATCGCCCTTGGTGCTTTGCTGCTAACAGCTTGGGATTTTGTACTAGATCCGGCGATGAGTCAAACTTCTGTGCCTTTTTGGGAGTTTGAGGAACTTGGGGCTTTCTTTGGGATGCCTTACCGCAATTTGGCCGGCTGGATGGGTACGGGGGCGCTATTTATGTCTGTAGCAGCTTTCTTGTGGAGAAAAACCCCGATTAAATTAGAGCGATCGGAATTGGGTTTGCCCTTAATTGTTTATTTGGTAAACTTTGCTTTCGGAGCAATTATCACTGTAACATCGTTGGATTCTCGGTTCTGGTTCCCGACATCGCTAGCGGTGCTTCTGGGCGTAGTTCCGGCGATCGCGTTAAGCTGGATCGCTAAACCCGCAGCAGGTGACGTAACCGAAACAATGCCGTCTTTGGATACATCTGTTATCGCGGCTGAAATTCCACCTCAGCCCGTGGGCGTTTTGCGTAAGTGAGTTGCTAGCAAGTAACTGTGGCTGATTTAGCAAAAATTTACACTAAATTTTGAGCTAGTTGAAAAACCCGGTTTCTACAAGGAACCGGGTTTTTCAGCGGCGATTTTTTCATTCGCAATTCCTGTAATATGTTTGAGGTCAAAATTTGATTAAATTTTTCAAATTGATATTAGTTACCAAAAAATGAACTGTAAATAAGCTCCCCACCTATATCCAGTCAGTCATTCCCAATTCTTCAATTCTTTAATAGTATGGTTTTGCCGATCGCCCCTCACGTGTTCTCCCAACCGCTGACAACTATCATCCCTGTCGCACTTCTGCTGCTGCAATTGCCCGCTGCAGTCATTCTGATGTCGCGCTTAATTAAAGGCCCATCGCGCATCCCGCCCCTGGAACCCGATGCGCCGACGTTGGATTTGTTAGGTGCTTGTACTGCGGTAGTACCGACTTTGAACGAAGCCGATCGCATTTCGCCTTGTTTGGAAGGATTAACCAGCCAAAGTTACGAACTCCGAGAAGTAATTGTGGTTGACAGCTATTCGGTAGACGGAACCGGAGATTTAGTCAAAGCAGCCGCACAAAAAGACCCCCGGTTTCGCTTGATTAACGACGATCCGCTGCCTGCAGGTTGGGTAGGGCGTCCCTGGGCACTGAATGCAGGTTTTTTGGCAAGTTCCGAGAAGTGCGAGTGGATTTTGGGGATAGATGCCGATACTGTGCCGCATCCGGGTTTGATTGCGAGTTTACTCAAAACGGCGAAAGCTGGAAATTACGATTTGATTTCGCTGTCGCCGCAGTTTATCCTCAAGTATCCGGGGGAGTTGTGGCTGCAACCTGCTTTGTTAATGACTTTGGTTTATCGGTTCGGGCCGACGGGGACTGGCGGGGATGTGCCGGAACGGGTGATGGCGAACGGTCAGTGTTTCTTGTGCAGGCGCGAGGTTTTGGTGGCATTAGGGGGCTATGAGGTCGCGAGGGGTTCTTTTTGCGATGATGTGACTCTGGCTCGCTATGCGGCTGCTAAGGGCTTTAAGGTGGGCTTTTTGGACGGGGCTAAGGTGTTGAAGGTGCGGATGTATGAGGGGGCGATCGAGACTTGGAATGAATGGGGTCGATCGCTCGATTTGAAAGATGCTGCTTCTGGCGGTCAAATCTGGGGCGATTTGTGGCTGTTGCTGGCGGTTCAAGGTTTGCCCGTGCCGATTATATTTTGCTATTTGCTGTTTGGTTCGCTGCCGCCGGTTGGTGTATTTCCGCACTTTTGGCTGTTGGGATTGAATGTATTTTTGGTTGCAGTGCGATCGGCTTTGTGTTTTGCGATCGCACCTTCCTACGATACAACTGGGGCATCGGGTAAATGGCTGTTTTGGCTGTCACCTTTGGCCGATCCGCTGGCGTTTTTGCGAATTCTCATTTCTGCGTTGAATCAGCCTACTCAGTGGCGCGGCCGGAAGTATGAATAAGGATTAAATTTTGGCTAGATTTTTTAAAAAACGAAAATAGGTGCGATCGCTTTGACAACGAACAACCCAAGCCCTGAAAACATCCTCGCTCAGTTAACATTCATCAGCCTGGGAATCTATAACGTATTGATGTCATTGCTCGCGGAGATTGTTAGCTGGCGCGCCCTCTTAGAACAACAATCGCAGCATCTGTTTTTCATGGGTTCTGCGTTTAGGATTTGGAGATTGAGTTGACAAGCTGTACCGCATTTAAATTGGATATTTCAATGCCGTATCAAAATTCCTCCCATCCCCGCATCCACTTAACGCGCCACCTGTCGCATATACTCCCCCCACAACTGAGCAGCATTTGCACTACCTCCGGCAGTCGGAGAATTATCATCATTTCCCAACCAAACTCCTGTTACCAGTTGCTGACTCGGAATATAACCGACAAACCACAAATCTCTATTATCATTAGTTGTGCCTGTTTTTCCAGCTTCTCCCAACCCCAAAGCAGCACTGCTACCCGTACCTCCCCGCACCACACCTTGCAGCATATCAGTCATCGTATCCGCTACGGCTTCAGAGACTAACTGCCGATTGGCAATGCCATCTTTTTGATAGTCATAAATCACCCGACAACTGTTAAAATTATTTCTATCTTTGCAATCGCTACTGTCAATAATTCGCTTAATTACGTGGGGACGATTTCCCAAACCCCGATTTGCCAAAACCCCGAAAGCACCAGTTAATTGCAACACATTAACTTCACTTTCACCTAATACTAAACCCGGGTTAGAACGCAGTTCAGAAGTAATCCCCAAACGTCTAGCCATTTGCACTACATTGTCTAAACCGACATCCTGTGCTACTCTCAAAGCAACTGCATTTTCCGACTGTGCTAAACCCCGATACATATCAGCACTGCCGCTGGTTCTCTCGCAGCCGCTGTAAGTTTGTCCGCCCCAGGAAAGGGGAGCGCAAGAATAAGTTTTATCGGCTGAGATTCCCCGTTCCAGGGCGGCTGCATAGGTGAAAATCTTAAATGTAGAACCGGGCTGTCTCAAAGCTTGAGTAGCCCGATTAAACTGACTTTTCAAATAATCTACGCCCCCAACTAAAGCTAAGACTTCTCCGGTTGCAGTATTGAGAGTTACCACTGCTCCTTGAGAAAAACCTGCACTTGCTCCCGCATTTTCAACAGCATTTCTGAGGGAAATTTCCGCCAACTTTTGCAGCCTGGGGTTCAAACCTGTTTCTACAATAAAATTGCCTTCTCTGGCTAACTGCTCCCCCAGCAAAAACTCTAACTCATCAAATACATAACTGTAGAAATAAGGAGCGATCGTACTTTGCAAAAATTCGCGAGCTTTGGGATTTATCTCAATTCGCGATCGCCTCGCGCGATCGGCTTCTTCCTGAGAAACCGTCCCCATAGCCCGCATCCGTTCGATTACTCGATCGCGGTACTGCACCGCCAACTGATAATTTTGAATTGGATTAAAACTGTTTGGCGCCGGCAAAATTCCCGCCAAAGTTGCCGCCTCTGACAAAGTTAAATCCTTCGCCGACTTGCCAAAATAAAACCGAGACGCATCCTCAAAACCGTAAAGGTCAATTCCTAAAAACACGCGATTCAAATAAGTCAGCAACAGCTCATCTTTGCTGTAATAATTCTCCAGTTTCAGGGCAACTACAGCTTCCCGCAACTTGCGTCCGGCCGAATCTTGAGTTCCCACATAATCTCGAAACAAACTCCTCGCTAACTGCTGCGTCACAGTGCTGCCGCCTTCCCGAATTCCTCCCCCGCGAACATTGGTCAACAGCGCGCGCAAAACTCCGATCGGATCTACCCCCAAATGCCAATTGTACCGGCTGTCTTCCGAAGCAAGTACAGCCTTGGATAAATAAGGCGAAAAATCCTGCAATTTTTTTAATTCTAAGTGAGCGTTATTCTGAGGAGGACGCAGAGGAGTTTGCCCGTCGCGGGCGTAAACAATCACGGGGCCATTGATACTTCTGGGCAGAGGCCGCACTTGAAACTTTGTCGATTCCATGCCTACCAACACCGCAATCAAAGCGGTGATGCCGCTGACGCCGTAAAAGCTGTAACGCACAAGTTGCACATACCAAGGTGGCGGATATACATACTGAATTCTGACAGCGGCGGCTAGTTCCGGTGGCCCTAAAGTAAACACGTCTCCGTGACGCAGGGACATAGTTTTAACTCGCCTTTTGCCATTGTAAATGCCGTTTGTGGAGTCTTCATCTTTGATGACAAAAGGAGTTCGCCGCCGAGTATCGCGCGACAGGGATAAGTGCACGTGACTGACCACGGGATTGCGAACTACAATATCTGAAGATTTGGAAGATCGACCTAATAAATATCGATCGCCCAACAGCGGATAAACCTCAGCTTTAGCTGCACCGGCATCCTGTACCCACAGTTCGGGTACTTTGGCGTTTGGTTTCAGCGCTAGCTGGTTAAAATTAACCTTGGCAATAGTCTGGACTGCTTGGGTAATCGCACCCAAGACGGTTTGAGGTTTGCGGGGCGGCGGCGGTGGGGTCATATTTCGCTGTGCACTACGATCGAGCGATCGGCTCTTGCACCATTCTACTCGCAACTTTTGGCTAATTTCACGATCGGGTCATACTCTGAGGCGATCTTCGGCTAGTGCCGAGCGATTTTGGGGTTATTGGTGAACCCGCAAGGCGAGCAGTTTCTTGATAAAATCTCCACCCAACCACCAAAAATCCCCCTTTCACCCGATGATTAAATTATCATAAACTTGCCCACAAATCCCCACTCTCAATAACATTTACCCCCGCTTTACCAATACAATTCTCATAATTAAAACCCCCCTTAAAAAAGGGGGGTTAAAAGCCGAAAATAAGCTTGATTCTCCTTACATCGAAGAACCCAAACCGGCATATGCACCGTAGAAGAAAAGAGCCACAATGCTCAGAACACCGAGGCCTGCGACAGTAGCTACCACCCACAAAGGAATTCTGCCACTTTCACTAAACATAGCCATCACCTCACTAATTCACAGCTAAACACATTCGATCGAACTATTGAAAGCAAACTCAAACACCAGTTAATTAAAGAAATAACTGGAAAACAAAATACCCAAAACAAAAATCAGCAACAAACCCAAATACAAAGAAGTCCGGTTTAACTCAACAGGCTGCTCGTTGGGATTAGGAACGCGCTCAGGCATTGTAAACTCCTATCGTTGAATAAATTGCATTGCTGCGATCGCGCCCAAAAAGAAAATTGTTGGGACACCTAAAGTATGAACTGCCAACCAGCGCACCGTAAAAATCGGATACGAAATTGGCTCATTATTTGGGGTTCTGCTCGTCATTTTTCCAAATCCTTGTTAAATTACTTGGCAATGAACTGATCTACTTGTTTCTTAGCTTCAAAGCGATCCGAGATAATCGGCACTTCTTCCCGCTGCGGTGTGAAATACTGGTTAGGGCGAGGAGTTCCGAAAGCATCGTAAGCCAAACCCGTTTGCACAAACAGCCATCCAGCAATAAACAAAGCCGGAATGGTGATGCTGTGAATTACCCAATAACGGATACTTGTAATAATGTCCCCAAACGGACGTTCTCCAGTTGTACCAGCCATTTAGAATCCTCCTTTCAACAACAAATTGACAGACAATCTCTATTACTATTCTACTATCAAGCCGCTTGCGCTGAACCTTGATATTTAAGTAGAGTACCGCTCGCACCGATCACAAATCCGCGATCGGGCCCCATAAAGACAATCCTGTAAAAATTAGCGGGAACATCTTCTACTTCGCGGTCTTTTAGCCAAGTTTTGCCACCGTCCAAACTGCAAAGCAAATTGCCGCCGCCGCCGGCTACCCAAACTTCATTATCAGTCCGGTAAGCCATGTCCAGCAAACCCCAACTCGCCTTGCGATCGGGAAAAAAAGGTTTTCCCCAACCTTCAGGATTGGACGGGTCGCTAAACTGAATCTGACCGCCGCGGGCAAGCATCCACAAACGCCCATCCTTGGTAAAGCCCATATTTTGCAGGCGGCGAGAACTATTGCGGTTGTGAGGTTCCCAAGCTTCTTGTCCTGGTTTCCAGACCGAGTAGAAATTGCCCTTTGAGGAAACCGCAACATACTGCCCGTCTTCAGAACGGTTGATATTGCGAACTACCCCAAAAGAATCCTGCACGACAGCTTTCCAGTTTTTGCCGCCGTCAGAAGTCCGGTAAATCGCCCCGACATCGGTCGTCATCTCGGCGGAATTCGGGCCCAAAGCCGCGATCGTACTCGGAGAACCGGGCAACTGACTGCTCAAAGCAATCCGCGTCCAAGACTTGCCCTCATCGTTTGTGTGGAGCAAAACCGAAGGCTGGCCGACAATCCAGCCTTCGGAACCCGAAAAACTCACCGATGCAAAACGCGACCTCGGGTCGTCGATATCCAGTGCTATAGACTTCCAGCTAGTGCCACCGTCAAGGGTTTCGAGCAAAGTCGCCTCAGAACCCACAACCCAGCCGTGCTGAGGATTGCCCGTAAAGGCAATATCCTGCAAATTAGCTTCCGTCGGCAAGGAAATCACTTGCCAGGGGTTGTAACTCACAGAACCGATGGTGCTGCAACTCGTACAGATGAGGGCAGCGGCCAATAACATTACAATTCGTTGCCAAAATCTCACAATCGTCTTACTGCAAACCATACATACTAAGTAACAACAAGAAACCAACGACCAAGCCGCCAAAAATCAGCAAACTTTTCTGACCTTCGGTCATGCCGTTGACACCGACACCGTAGCGCTGATTTGCCTTAAATCCCGATACCCCTTCCATCTGACCGAGATTTTGAAACATCGACTTGCGCGCTGCACAAACGGGACAGACCCAAGTTTGGGGCAAATCTTCAAAAGCCGTGCCCGGGGCAATGTCATTTTTAGGATTCCCCTTTTTCGGATCGTAGACGTAGCCGCAGGCGCGGCACTCGTGCCGATCGAGGGTTTTAGTTTCAGTGGCTCGATCGCTCATAGCTCCAAAAGAGTAGGTAAGCTAATCTTAAAATATACATTAAAAATTATTGCAGAAGATGGACGATTAATCTCAACCACCCGTAATTTTAGCTACCCAAAATCTATATAATGTAACAGACAAGTTACAGAACCCTTTCACCTAGGCAGTAATTATTCACCGTGTTTGCACTCAGCGGCTACGAGTATTTCTTAGGCTTCCTGTTAATTTCCAGCCTAGTCCCTATCCTCGCCCTCACGGCGTCTAAGGTACTGCGCCCCAAAAGTCGTCCCTACGACCGACGCACTACCTACGAATCCGGCGTCGAGCCGATCGGCGGAGCCTGGATTCAGTTCAACATCCGATATTATATGTTCGCCCTGGTCTTCGTCATCTTCGACGTAGAGACCGTCTTCCTCTATCCTTGGGCGGTTGCTTTCAACCAGCTAGGACTGTTGGCTTTCATCGAAGCCTTGTTTTTTATCACGATCCTCGTTATTGCTCTTGTCTATGCATGGCGCAAAGGAGCCTTGGAATGGTCTTAAGTTCTGACAAATCACAAAAAGCCCTGATAAACCCGGTCGAGCGCCCGGAAGTCACATCCCAACTCTCAGAGAACGTTATCCTGACAACAGTGGATGACCTCTATAATTGGGCGAGACTTTCGAGCCTGTGGCCGCTGCTTTTCGGCACGGCCTGCTGCTTCATCGAATTTGCAGCTTTGATCGGATCGCGCTTTGACTTCGACAGATTCGGTCTAGTACCGCGATCGAGTCCCCGACAAGCCGACTTGATCATCACCGCCGGCACAATTACCATGAAGTACGCCCCCATCTTGGTGCGGCTGTACGAACAAATGCCGGAACCCAAATACGTGATCGCGATGGGCGCTTGCACAATCACCGGCGGAATGTTCAGCATGGACTCCACCACAGCAGTCAGAGGCGTTGACAAACTGATTCCTGTAGACGTGTACATCCCCGGCTGTCCCCCCCGCCCAGAAGCGATTATTGACGCAATTATCAAACTGCGGAAAAAAATCGCCAACAATTCCATGCAAGAACGGGCCAATTTGCTGCCAACCCACCGCTACTACACCAGACCCCACAAAATGAAAGTAGTAGACGATATTTTGGACGGCAAATACTTGTCAGTTCCAGGCCGGATAGCGCCGCCGAAGGAATTGACAGAAGCAATGGGAATGCCAGTACCGCCGGCCCTGCTTGCAGGACAAAAACAGGAGGTAAACCGTGGCTGAGACAGAATCTGCAATTGTTGAAGCCGGGAAGGTTTCCCAGTGGTTGACTCAGAATGGGTTTGAACACGAAGCTTTAGCGGCCGATAATTTGGGCGTGGAGATATTAAAGGTCGATCGAGAATTCTTAATTCCGATGTCAACAGCACTGTATGCCTACGGGTTTAATTATATGCAGTGCCAGTGCGCCTACGACCAAGGGCCGGGACAAGATTTAGTCAGCGTCTACCACTTGGTTAAACTGACAGACAATGCTTCCAAGCCTGAAGAAGTTCGCGTCAAAGTATTCGTACCGCGCGAAGATCCCAGAGTGCCATCAGTCTACTGGATTTGGAAAGCAGCCGACTTTCAAGAGCGGGAATCCTACGATATGTACGGCATAGTCTATGAAGGACATCCGAATCTAAAACGGATTTTGATGAACGAAGATTGGGTAGGCTGGCCACTGCGGAAAGATTACATTTCCCCTGATTTCTACGAATTGCAAGACGCTTATTAAGGGAGTTTGGCGAGGGCGGGTTTAGAGCATAAAATTGGACTTTTGCGGTCCAGTTTTATGCAAAACCCGCCCTCTGTTTTTTGGCTAATTTTGATTTTTTAACCGCAGATACACGCAAACTCCCTATGACGGCTCTGACCGTAGAAATTCTTTGTTCTGAGGCGGCAATATTTTCAGCAGCCGAGTCTCAACACCTGGAACCTCTGCTTTACGGCATCACCGACGGAAAGGCTGTGGGGACATATTTGGAGCAAAAGTTTAGACTCTATCTCAAGCAGCAGTATGAATTTATATAGCAATCCTAAATCATTGTGAATTTCTTACTCCCTCCCCGCGAGTTTGGGGAGGGTTGGGGTGGGGTAAAAAAATTACGACTTATGTAGGATTTCTATAGAGTCTATCCTATATACATGGAATCTGCTGTATGATAAGTTTGTCAGTCCAGGAGTAATTGTCCTGAATTTAGTTAGAAAGCCTGAACGGAAACAATCCTGCTTTGAACTTCATTTGGGGTTACATTCTCTACAAAACCTAAAATCGCATTAGAATTCCTGACTCTGATTAGAGTTCCTGAATAAACTCCGCTAATTCCACCTCTGAGTTGAGTGCCTGAAGCAGATCCGCTAAATGCGTCTGCCGGACCTGGAGGAAGTAATGGTTGTAAAGCTTGTGGCAGATCGAAAGTATATGTTAATGCCACATTCTGTACCGGCTCCAACACTATATCATTGACCGTTAAGTCACTCGCTAATCCAATGCGATCCAAATCAGAATCAAAACTTTCAATTATATCACTAGAATTGATCTCTGTAGTGGCAGCATCTATTCCCAGAACGCATAAATTATTCCCCAACCCACACTCTAAGAAGTCTCTGCCCAAACCGCCAACCAGAGTATTATTTCCATCTCCGCCGGATAACAAATCATTGCCTCTCCCTCCAAATAAAATATCATCGCCAGCCTCTCCAAGAAGAAAATCAGCATCTAGACCACCATTGAGGGAGTTATTCCCCTCCTGTCCAAACAAGGCATCTCTTCCTTTTCCCCCAAATAAAGCATCGTTGCCTGCAAAACCTGTGAGAATATCTTCCCCTTCATTTCCGAGGATTAACTCGCTAGCCTCTGAGCCATTTACTGTATCGTCGCCATCGAGCGCCCAAGCTCCTAAAGGAAAATTTGTTAGATCTGCAGGAAAAAGTTGAATGAATTCCGAGGTGTTGTCGCCAATTAAGCGCAATGTTCCTGACGCATCCGGTTTTAAAGCCATAGTTAAAATCTTTGTCTGTTGGTAGATTACTAACCCTACTTGAGCCAATACTGGCTCACAAGTGGGTCATAATTCAATTAGAACCGCATTCAATATAACTAGAAACGGTATTTTCCAAAAGCATAGCAACAGTCATCGGCCCGATTCCTCCCGGCACCGGCGTGATAAATTCGGCTACTGTTTTAACAGCATCAAAGTTTACATCTCCGGCTAAACGACTCGTACCGTCTGGGTTGACGACGCGGTTGATACCGACATCAATTACTACTGATCCGGGTTTAACCATATTAGCTGTAATCATTTCTGTGCGGCCGACTGCGGTTATTAGAATATCGGCTTGATTGGTAATAGATTCTAAGTTTTGCGATCGCGAATGAGCTACAGTAACAGTGCAGTCGGCTTCTAATAGCATCAGTGCCATCGGTTTACCCACCAAAATACTCCGTCCCAAAACAACGGCATTTTTTCCTTTCAAATCAATCTGGTATTCCTGCAATAACCGCATCACTCCGGCGGGAGTACAACTCCGCAAACCTTGCTCCCCGCGCACGAGACGGCCTAAATTTACAGGGTGAAGTCCGTCAGCATCTTTGTCGGGGGCAATTTGGTACAGCAGCGAAATTGCGTCTAAGTGCTCTGGTAGCGGTAATTGAACTAAAATGCCATCAACTCGATCGTCCTCGTTGAGTTCACGAATTGCAAGTTCTAGTTCGGCTTGAGTAGCATTTGCGGGGTAATGCTTGCCGAAGGAAGCTATGCCAACTTTAGCGCAGGCTCGCTCTTTATTGCGGACATAGGCTGCGCTAGCTGGGTTTTCGCCCACCATCAGCACGGCAAGTCCGGGAGGACGCCCCTTTTGGGGTTGTAGGGCGCGGACTCGATCGCTCAGCTCGGTTTGAATCTTTGTCGCTAAAGCTTTGCCATCTAGTATTTGAGCAGTTTTGGCATCCATTGTAGACTCTGGGTTAGGGGCTGACGATTTTAGATTTTAGCTTAATCCCCGCCAAGGACTACACTAGAGAAATTTCTTACTTGCGATCGATTCTGGGGATTCTGTTAAAGTAAGTCGTATCTCACATCTCAAATCAGTTGACCAATGACTACTGCAGTTAAGCAAGTTTGGGTTCAAAGATTCTGCACCGCCTCTTTGTCGCTAATCCTCGCCAGCGGTTTTTTCAGTTGCGGCAATTTACCCCTGTCTCAACTTAATCTTGGTTTTAATGTTGCTAGCATTGGCGACGTTCAACAAAAGCGGCAAGTGGATGCTGAAGTTTATCTTCGAGGAAAGGTGGAAAATCGCGCTCCCTTTGTAGGAAATGCGGCTTATCAACTTGACGATGGTACTGGCAGTATTTGGATTTTAACCAAGCAAGATTTGCCCCAGCTTGGCGATGAAGTGTTGCTCAAGGGAGAAGTCCGCTACAAGAGTATTACTCTGAAGGAATTGGCCGGAAAAGATTTAGGTGAAGTTTATGTTGAGGAAATGGAACAATTAAAGCGCACTCCAGCGACAAATAAATAAAAATATGAAGATCCTAATTTCGTTCAATAATTAAGTACCTCAATTTCATAAAAATCAAAGGTTTGTAGTTGCGCCCAAACGCTGTGGGTAGGTTTATTTATGCTAAAAGTTGCTCGACTATAATAGCCTCGTCCGGGCTGGTTTATCAGCTTTTTTGTTTATATTACAGATTGCGGTTAACCTGCCCCTACACCAACTTCTCCTCTATCTCGTAAATAACTTCTTCCGTCTTCCTTCTCTCCTGAATATCCCTAGGTTAAATCCGTTAAATCCATTAATTCCGTACATTGCTTGTTGTAAAAATTTCTTATGACTAAAATTCACGTTGCGATCGCGATTTTGTACCGAGAGGGCAGGTTTCTCTGTCAGTTGCGGGACGATATTCCTCACATCAGGTATCCCGGACAGTGGGCTTTGTTTGGCGGACACTTGGAACCGGGGGAAACGCCGGAAGTTGCTCTAGTGCGGGAATTATCAGAGGAAATTGGCTATGCTCCTGCAAGTGTTTCTTTTTTTTGTTGTGATGTCGAAAAAGATGTCGTTCGCCACGTTTTTCATTCACAACTTAGTGCGGATGTCAAGGATTTAGTTTTGCTTGAGGGGTGGGATATGAAGTTGTTGACACCGGAGGAGATTCGGGCGGGAAAATGCTTTTCTGAGCAGTCAGGAGATGTGCGACCTTTTGGCATTGCTCACCAGCGTATTTTATTGAATTTTATTGAGTCGATTTGAAAAAAATTCCCCGTACCCTAGATGGGAGCGGTTTGAGCTGGGAGATATTTGTAAGGTGCGCCCGGTGGTACACCCTACATTGCAGGGGTTTTAAAAGTTAAGAGCGAGCAGCAATCATTCCCGTTTGGCGCGCGTAGTCAAACAGCCCTCCGGCATCTATTACAGGCCCTACTTCTCCTAAAGGTTTGAGCGAGAAAGTTCGATCGAGAGTGTGGTTGACAATTACCTCTTCTGTAAAATCGATCGTCACTTCTTGGCCAGTTACAAACAAGTCGCAGAGCCGCTCGACTGATTCGATCGGGTACAATTCGCCAGTAGCCGAGCAATTGCGAAAGAAAATGCGTGCGTAAGACAAAGCCACCACTGCTGTTACGCCCGCGGCCCCCAGAGCGATGGGAGCGTGCTCCCGCGAAGAACCGCAGCCAAAATTTTCGCCCGCTATGATAATCGGATACCGGGTTTTCTGTTCGCCGGATTCGATAAACTTACCGTAGCGATCGGGCAACCCAATCATAGCGTAACTGCCTAGTTTCTCGTACTCATCCGGCTTCGAGGGAACCAGGGTCAGGTATTCGGCCGGGATAATTTGATCTGTATCGATGTTGTCGTCTACAACAAAAATTTGACCGCTAATTACTTTACCCATAGTTTATTTCCTGTTAGCCTCGCTCGATGCTGTGGTGATAATTTTAAGTGGATCGGTATGCAAGATTTGCATCTGTTTATTTTAACCTGGCAGTGTCAGTGATAACCTGTATGAGTAAAAATTAGATCCGAGACTTTGGGTTAACAATTAACAGATTGCTAAGCGTCAAGATAGTTTTATGGCAAATCCAATAGATGACATTGCTCGACAAGCTCGCGAGGGCTCGGTTGCATCGATTATTCAAATCCTTAATGACGAACTGGCACAGATAGGAGTCAGGGCCCGAGCTGTGTTTGCAGACGGGGTGCTGCAACTGCTGTGCGAAGCTGCAACCCCCCAACTCCTCGAAGAGTCTAGTTTGGTCGATCGAGTCCGAGACATTTTGGAACGCATTTCGCCCCGCAATATTCGCCGAGTTAACATCAACAGCCGGCTTGTTCGAGAACACCAACTGCTGTGGCTGGAAGAAATTAGTCGCGATCCGGATAATCAACTGTTGTGGTGTCAAGAAATTAAACTCCGAAAGCCGAATTTGTTCAAGCGTTTAGCCAGCGCCCATCACGAACGCCAAGCTTTCTCCGGCAAGCGGGCTTTGCCGAGAATGGCTATACCTCGATCGATGCAGCAGCCGCGGCAATTTCAGCGCGGTATCGTCGGTGGCATCAGCTTGACCGTGCTGTTGCTTGCAGCAGCGGCCGCCATCCACAAAGGACTTAATTCCCAAGTGCCAAACAGCACACAAGCCACCACCCAAGCAGTAGCAACTGCCCCTTCCTCTGAGGCAAAACCTGCTTTGAAAATTTCTAAGGAGACTGTTAATTCTGCTGTTGACTCTTTTACCCGAGCAGTGCGAGTAGCCGAACAAGCAGCCACCCAGGGCAAAACCGCTCAATCTCGCCAGGATTGGTTAATCGTAGCTGCTAAGTGGCAGCAAGCTTCCGATTTGATGGCCGCCGTGCCTTCCCAGCATCCCCGCTACACAACGGCTCAGAACCGGACGGCACTTTACCGCCAAAATAGCGATAAAGCCCAACAGGAAGCACAAAATAAGTAAGCAGGTAAGTCGGATAAATTTAACCCTACAGTTCGTCGCTCTGCTCTAGGTGTTGTGAAAAATGAGTTTTTGAGCAAAAACTCGAAAACTCTCAGCTATGCTATGAGTGATAATTTGGGGATTTTGAGTTTTTGCGATCGGCATTATTCGATCGGCGGATTTGTATCACAATAAAAATTTGTTACGATCACAAACCTAAATAGGAAACATCACACAGCCAGAAGATGGGTGTCACTAAGCGGTCTCTAGAAAAGCTTCATACTATTAATAACCGTCAAAATTAGCGGGAATGCGATTGATAATCATCCGGTAAAGGATGGTAAAGTTCATCCCGTAGAGATAGAAGGGTAGAAAACAGGAAAATAGAACTCGGTCAGATCTGGGTATATTTTTACATATCGAGCGACCCGCCGACCGGCTGCACAAACACAGAAAGCAGGCTCATAACGGTCAAGCCGACAGTTATGGAAAGGTTCTAGATTGGCAGCAGGAGCAGGCTCAAACATCTTAGAATAAAGGCTTGGTTGCCATGATCGATCGCCAGGGAAATCAAGACTTTACTTCGATCGACCGATCGCCGTCAGAGTCTTGCACTTTGCATTTTCCGCAAATCGCAGAACCAGTATCAGTCCAAAAATTTCTGGATCGTCTTATGCAGTACCAGGTCGATCCTGCCCTTCTTGGGCGACAAATTTGCCAAATTCTCGCCACCAGCTTTGATCGAGAACTCCTGCTGCTGCAAATAGCCAATACTTTGGGGGTTGCATGGCGGGCAGATTTCTGTTTTGTTACTGCTGTGGTTGGCAAAAAAGTAGTACATCCGAATGCTTACTGGCAAAATAGCAGCGATTTCCCCTATGTTGGCGGTGTTGCCGATTCCACCGAAACACCGGAACACTCCCAAGGCACAAGATTAAAATCGCCTAGCATATCACTCGAACATCCCGCTTGGGCAAACGTCCTAGCAGACGGCGAGATAGTGGCTATATCCGATTATCTCGATAGTCCGGCAGCTTCACCGCCCAATTCTCCTGTAACTGCGCTGCCTTTTCGGGCAATTCTGGCAGGGCCTGCGCGATTTGGAGGGGCTGTAAATGGCATGGTGATTGTTGGTAAGTCGCAACCTCACGAGTGGTCGGTAGCGGATCGGCAGCGCCTTGAAGCAGCATCAGACGCGATCGGCATCGCGATTTCTCACATTCAAAAAACTCAAGAAATTGCCAACTTAAACGAACAGTTACAGCGACAAGCTAAATACAAAAATCTACTCGTGTCAGTGGCTGCATCGATCGACACAAATTCAGAAGTCGATCGAATATTGCAGCAAGTTGTTGAAAATACCGTCGATACCCTGGAAGTAGATAGAGGGCAAATCCTGCTCTTGAAATATACAGATCCTCTATTTACAACTCGCTCTCCCAATCAAACTCCCAAAGCGAAAGTCGAATTAGTTTGCGAATCCGTTGTAAAAAAATATCCCGACAAACAGGCAATAGCCCAAAGCGCTGCCGGAAAAAAAAGCTCAACCTCCAAAACAAAAAACAAGGATAAAACTGCTAATTCCCAATCCCAAATCCCCAACTCAAAACCAAATAACTCTCCCGCTTTTTGGCTGTCCGAATCTAATTTTTGCCGTCAAGCATTCCACAGCGCACCCAAACCCCTCGCCCTCGCTGACGCAGGCGCATTAATCGGCAAAGAACAAGAAGCAGCCAAAGAAATTTTGAAACTCCAAGGCATTCGCGGCTTGCTGCTGGTTCCCCTTACGGGCGGTTGCTGCCAGGGAACAGTTTTGGGTTTCTTGGTTTTGCAGCACTCGCAGCCGCGCACTTGGAACGCGGAAGAATTAGAAGTTCTCGAATCGCTCAGCGCTCAAGCGAGCAAGATGATTATCCAAACTCAAACGCTTAAGGAATTGCAAACCGCAGTCTTAGACAGAACATCTCAGTTGCAGCAAAGTCTAGACGTGCAGGGGAAACTGTACGAACAATCTGCCAATCAGCTAGAGCAAATGCGGAAATTGAAGCTGATTAAAGACGAGTTTCTCAGCACTCTGAGTCACGAGTTGCGTACCCCTTTAACAATCATGAAGCTGGCCATTCTGATGCTCAAACAAGCTGAACTGCCGTCAGCGAATCGGACTAAGTATCTCGACATTCTAGAACAGCAGTGTTCTAAGGAAACCGATCTGGTTAACGATTTGCTGGCCCTCAAGCAGTTTGAGCCTCAGCAAGTCCCTATTGCTATAATCAAAATCGATCTCAACCGTTTATTTCAAGATTTAGTTAGGGATTTTGAAAAACAGTGGGCTGATAAGCAATTGACTCTGAAGGTGGATTTGCCCAAGTTGACCCCTTACTGGGAAACCGACCCGGACATTCTGAATCGGATACTCCTGGAACTGCTGACGAATGCTGGAAAATACTCTGCTTCTGGAACGGCGGTAGTTTTGGAGGCGTCTGAGGCAGGCGGCTATATTGTCCTGAGTATTTCTAATCTCGGGCGCGGCATTTCTGCGGCTGATTTGCCCCACATCTTTGACAAGTTCCGCCGTGGCACTGGCATTACTGACCAAGCTATCGCCGGTACGGGTTTGGGTCTGGCTCTGGTAAAGTCTTTAGTGCAGCACTTGAATGGTACTATTGATGTATCTAGCTGTCCGGCAGAAAGTTCAGAATCTGACAATTTATGGCGCACATCTTTTACTCTGACTCTGCCGCAATTTGCAGCGGAACTCTGTAATGTAGAAGAATAGTTCCGTTGAGAAGCTGCTGGGAATTGGCAGCGAACAAGCGAAACTAGAAGACTTGCCAGAAGAGGGAGATTTGGAAATGTCGTAAACGCTTCCAAGTCCTCTGTTTTGAATTGTTGGTCTGGTTGCCGTCTAAATTGGCGGTTATCAATTGCTGATTTTCCAGAGGACTTATATTATGTCTGGTTATTGGTCTGTAATTAGCGCGCGTTTGTAGTGAGTCCTACTGTCATCTATTTATGAATTAATCAGGACTTGCATTACTTACTAGGAACTTAATTATAATTGTATAATCGGAGATGATATTACGCAGTATAGACTGAAGAAACTGAGTTTTTTAACTGTTTCAAAGGTCTGCCACCCGTCTTTTCATACAAGCCGGTTTCTGCGTCTTGGATTGTTCCCTCAAAATTGTCACGGTGCATGGAATTCGATCGCCAATATTATGCTCACAAAAGCTGCACCTAAAACCCTGCGTTGGCAACGTTCTAAATATTCGCCACTGGCACGGCAAATAGACATTTTTGCAGCGGCGGGAAAGTTTATGTTTTTTTTGTGGTGGGACGCACTGCTGCAAAATAAGTCGCCTCATACTAGAAGAATTCGCGCTCATTGGTTGGTCAATACTTTGCTGAATTTAGGCCCGACTTTTATTAAAATCGGGCAGTCTCTCTCGACTCGCGCAGATTTGCTGCCGCTTGAGTATGTGAAGGAACTCGAACAGTTGCAGGATCGGGTTCCTCCGTTTAGTTCCGAAGAGGCGATCGCTCTTGTAGAATCAGAGTTAGGCAAGGATATTTATGCTTTATACCGCGATTTTGACCCGTCGCCCATCGCTGCTGCGAGTCTGGGACAGGTGCACAAAGCGAGGCTGCACACCGGGGAAGATGTGATTGTGAAGGTGCAGCGTCCGGGTTTGGAAAGTTTATTTGATTTGGATGTGAAGGCGGTGCGCCAAGTGATGCGTTTTTGCGATCGTTATTTGCCTGGGACGCGCAAATATGACCTGGAATCTATTTATCACGAATTTTTTAAGATTTTATATCAAGAAATTGACTACGTGCAAGAAGGTAAAAATTCCGATCGCTTTAGCCATAATTTTCGAGAATATCCTCAAATTGTTGTCCCGAAAGTCTACTGGCAATACACGACTAAAAAAGTGCTGACTATAGAATACGCACCCGGCATTAAGGTGGACGACCGCATTAGTTTAGAGGCGATTGGAGTGGATATTGTGAAGCTCAATCAACTCGGAATTTGCTGTTATTTAAAACAGTTGTTAATTGACGGTTTTTTTCAAGCTGACCCGCATCCCGGAAATTTGGCGGTGAGAGAAGATGGTAGCTTGATTTTTTACGATTTTGGGATGATGGCTGAGGTGAAGTCTCTGGCTAAAGACCAAATGGTCAAGACTTTTTTTGCTGTGATGAGAAAGGATACTGACGAGGTACTCAATACTTTAATTTCGATCGGCTTAGTTGAGCCGATGCCGGATATGATGCCGGTACGCCGGCTGATTGCTTTTCTTTTAGATAAGTTTATTGATAAGCCGATCGACTTTCAAGCTTTTAATGAAATTAAAAACGAACTTTACATCATGTTCGAGCAGCAACCGTTTCGCTTGCCTGCAGAAATGATGTTTATTGTCAAGTCGGTAACGACTCTCGACGGCATTGCCAGAACTCTCGACCCTGATTACAATTTCCTAGCATCCGCTCAGCCTTTTGTCAAAAGTATTGCGGTGAGCAAGGGGCGGGGAAATGCGATCGGAGAATTGGCAAGGCAAGCGCGAAGTTTTATTACATATAAGTTACAGCAGCCCAGCAAATCGCAAGTTTTTCTCAAGCGTTTGGAGCAGCGAATTGAAGAGGGCGAACTGCAAATTAGAGTCCGAAATGTCGAGAGCGAAAGAGCCTTGAAACGCATTAATTTAGCCCTAAAAACTCTAATTTTCGCTTGTCTGACTGGTTTTGTGTTTTTGTCGGGTGCAGTGCTGCTAGTGGGCGGATATCAAACGGCGGCGATGACAGCTTTTGCGGTTTCGGGATTCGGTGGATTGTTTGTGTTGCGCTCGTTGTTAGACTTGTTGGTTAAGGAAAAGCTCGATCGAATGGTCGATCGATAAATATACTGGATAATTGGGAAGTGCGATCGTAAGCTGCTAC
This sequence comes from Microcoleus sp. Pol12B3, assembly GCF_036701355.1. Classification (NCBI taxonomy): domain Bacteria; kingdom Bacillati; phylum Cyanobacteriota; class Cyanophyceae; order Oscillatoriales; family Microcoleaceae; genus Microcoleus; species Microcoleus sp. Pol12B3. The sequence goes on along the minus strand of NZ_JAUBQS010000041.1, from coordinate 5,093 downwards.
GCATTTAAATTGAATCCAGATCCTGGCTCTCCGGCCCGTTCCACAATAGCAGACGGTAGGCTGACATTGATACTGCAAACTAAACTTGTCAACATAATTTGCGACTTTAGGTAGGGGCGGATTCTCAAAGCACGAAGTTATACTCCTAACATATATTAAACGCGATCGCCCGCCCCTACAAAAAATGTACGCCCAAAAATTGCTAAAACCAGACGGCCGCCCACTCACACTGTACAGCCGCTATCCAATCCCAGAAGGTATCGCGGCCGTAAGTCCCAGCAATGAACCCGTAGAGGCAAACCCCCACTTTCGCTGGCATCCTTTGCGGGGGGAATGGGTAGCATACGCCAGCCACCGTCAGGGAAGAACTTTCATGCCGCCGCCGGAATACAACCCGCTGGCAGCTACAATTAACCCTAAGTTTCCGACAGAATTGCCGCCGGGAGATTACGATGTAGCAGTGTTTGACAACCGCTTTCCCTCGATGACTTTGCAAGCAAAAAATGCACCTGCAAATATTGTCGAAACTTTGCCCGCCAAGGGCATTTGCGAAGTAGTTGTTTTCACTCAAGATCCCCTGGCTTCCTTGGGCGCTTTGGAGTTATCTCACTTGGAATTGCTGTTAGAAGTATGGGCCGATCGCACTTTAGTTATTGGCAGCAATCCCGAAATTGAATACGTCTTGCCCTTTGAAAATCGCGGCGTCGAAGTCGGAGTAACTTTGCACCATCCCCACGGTCAAATTTACGCTTATCCGTTCGTGCCACCGGTGCCGGCACGGATGTTAGAATGTCAATCGGTTTACTATCAAAAAAACAGTAGCGGTTTGCTGCAAGATTTGATTCAAAAAGAGATTGCCGACAAACAGCGAATTATCTATTTAGACGAAGAGGCGATCGCCTTTGTCCCCGCTTGTGCCCGCTACCCTTACGAAGTGTGGATTGCCCCGATCGCCCCCACTGCTACATTTATTGATTTGACGGAAAAACAGCGGCAATCACTCGCTAAAGCATTAAAAACAGTCACCCTCAAATATGACGGTTTGTGGCATCGCCCTTTCCCTTATTTGATGGCTTGGTTTCAAGGGCCCACAGATGGGAAACCGCATCCAGAAGCGCATTTGCACGCCCAATTTTATCCGCCCTATCGATCGAGCGATCGGCTAAAATACCTCGCAGGAACCGAACTCGCCGCCGGAATGTTTGCCAATGACGCTTTACCCGAAGAAAAAGCTAAAGAACTGCAAGCCGTATCTGTCAATATAAGCTGAAACCCATTTAAATTTTCAAGTAAAGTTTGATGCAATTATTGTGGGGTGGGCGTCCCGCCCGCCCAAAAAATACAATTTATATGCAAGAAAGCTAATGATAAACTCATTAAATCAAGAAGTCGATCTAAAACTCGGATTCATCCGCAAAGCCTTAACCGAAACAAAAGCGATCGCCCTTCGCTTGCGAGGCACAGACTGGTTTGCCTGGGCCACAGCCGGCGGTTCCCATACAGTATTGCTAACCGCAGAAACTGGAGTGGCAGAACTTTTAATCACCGCCGAAACAGCTTGGGTTCTCACCGATGAAATCGAAGCTCAACGCTTGCAAGACGAGGAATTGCCAGCCAACTTTCAAATGTACATCTATCCTTGGGCTGATGTTGCACAGCGCGAAGGTTTTGTTAAAGAAATTACTGGTGGCGGTAACGTCATGAGCGATCGGCCAAATGCCCAAGAAACACCAATAATCGCATCTTTACAGTCTCGCAAACAGACAATGATGTCAAGCGAATTAGAGCGATACCGGCGAGTCGGGCGTTTAGCCAGCGAAGCGATGACAGAGGTACTTTCTGCTGCCAAACCAACATGGACAGAATATCAGCTAGCGGGAGCCGGTGCAGAGGCTTTGTGGGCGAGAGGTTTGCATCCAGCCCTGACATTAGTTGCTGGAGAAAGGCGTTTGCCACTGTACCGCCACGCCACAGCAACCGCCGAACAAATTGGACGACAAGCAATGTTAGTATTTTGCGCTAGGGGATGGGGTTTGTATGCAAATTTAACCAGATTTGTATGTTTCGATTTTCTTGGGGAAAAGCATTCTGAGTTGCACCGACAAGTCAGAGAAATTGAAGCAGCGGCGCTAAATTTGTGTCGGCCGGGAGTAACGCTGAATGCGGTTTATGATACGCTTAAAACTGCTTACGAAGAACAAGGATATCCTCAAGCAATTCGGGAACACCATCAAGGCGGAACTACCGGATATTTGGCGCGGGAAATTGTGGCGAATCCGGCTACTTCAAATATATTGGCAGAAAATATGGCTGTGGCTTGGAATCCGAGTTTGTCTGGAGCAAAAATTGAGGATACGTTTTTAATTCACAGCGATGGAACGTTGGAAAATTTGACTTTTGATCCGAATTGGCCGAGTGTAGAAGTAGCAGGAAGGTTGCGCCCTGTGCCGCTGGAAATATGGGACGATCGACCTTAGTCAATTTAACTTTTTTTCTCTAAGCTGGTGCGGCACTTAAATGGTCTGTCAAAACAAATAAAAGTCTTGTGGGGTGTCCCGCTCGCCCTGAATATACAATTTAAATGCGCGACAGCTTAGAGAAAAAAAGTACACTAAGCTAATCTGCAGTTAAATTGCATAGTAAAATAAATTTTTCTTCCTGTGGGGTGGGCATCCTGCCCGCCCTGAATATACAAATTAAATGCACAACAGCTTACGCTACAAAATGAATTAAATTGAGTTCGGATCGCCGTACTTAATGTTTTGTTACATACTGATGATTTTTGCCACCAACTTACTTCAGCAAAAACGCTTCTCAATAAAGGTTTCCAGGACTTGTAGTTATGTAAAAGATTTTTCAAAACCGGAAAAGTCTCACTGCGTATTGGTTTGGATCGGAACGATAGCGAGCAGGCGGCGGAAGTTCCGATCACTTTACCCCACAGCCCTGTTTTTTAGTCTGCAGTTTCTAATTCTTCTAATTCTTGGGTAGACTGCCATCCAGCTTGCCAGAGCGATCGGTCTTTAAGCTGTGCGGCGTTCAGCCAAAAACGCACATTTGGATCGCAAGCGGCCACCATTTCTGCAAATACCCATTTACCTTCGTTTTTTCGGTTGACCACTTGAAAGTGTCGCCACCCCCAAGTTTTTTGGTGTGAAGTCCATCGGGAACCAACTAAATAAGGAAATTTTTGTTTTTTGCTCACAGTATTTTTGTGGAATAAATATATTAGAAAGCAAGTGAATTGTAATAACTCGTTCTGTTTGATGATATTAGTTTCCTTTTAAAGCTCCTCAAGTCCTCTCCTCCTCTCCCCATCTCGAACATAACAGATAATATAGAGGCGCTGCAGCTTACATGAGAGTTAACCTAAACTCTATCTGCAAGTAGATGCGTTTATTGTAACTTGCAGCATTTCCCCTCGGAGATCAAAAGTAAGGGCAGTTCAAAGACTGCCCCTGTAATTAGTTACACCTATTGAATAGGATAATTTTTCAGGCGATCCACAAATAGCCTATTTATCCAATACTAGCTAAATCGTGAATCTCAAATCTAAAAGCAAATAACCCAGGTTATAGTTGTGCACAATAATCCGTTCTGTGAAACTTAGTCAAATCTACTTTCAGAGCAGGTTTGACGCTCACTTCCTGCTTCTACCAAGGCGGTCAGCCGCTTCTTGTCCACAGGCGTGTTTTTGAGCCCAACTTTCCCTACAAACATTTTTTCAATCTTAATCGTGTTTCATTGATCCTGTACAGCTCAATAAAAATGGACTTTTAGGTAAGATTGACTAATTTCTTTGATTCTGTCGCTAGCTCTTGATTACTTCCCTGTTAAGGCTTTTGGCCGGATAAGTCCAGAGGAAGTTGGGGAAGCCGGAGGCGAACCGCATTTGTTTGCAGCCAGAGAGTGATAGCGTGCTTCCGTTGCGGCGTCACGTACTCTCCGGGGCGGATCACGCCAGCACAGACGCCGATGTTTTTAATAAGGGTTTCTCGCTCCGATGAACTTGCACCCTGTAGCAACCTGACTTGGGCTTTGATAAAATCCACGTTCATAGCTGAAAGTAAAAGTAAGTAAAGAACTCAGTTAAATAGCGATGCTTTGGTTCCGATTGTAACTCTCAAACCACTTGGTATGAATCAAATTGATTCAACATCCCCAGGATGGGGATCGGGGCGTCTAGAGTTAGCCAACTTTATTTACTTTATCTGTTTTTGCTAGCAAAAGTGTCACTATGCTAGCAGTTTTGACAGAATTATTTATAGTTAAGAACTGTTACAAATTTGGCTGAATTTCCACAATACGGCAGAGTTTAGTGCTAACGCTACTCTCCTGAACTCAAAAAGTTCAGCATTGTCTCCAACTCCTTCCCTTCCTAGGTTTTAGACTCACCGATTGGGAAGCGATCGCTCAAGGAACATTCCTCTTCGATCGCCCCTCTTAACACCCGGACACTGCCAAATCACTCTATTCATTTAGAGCGTCCCGTAGACTTGGCTGTGGACTATAACTTCAGGCATACGTGTTGTTACCGGGGCTACAATAAGCGAGTAAGTTCTTATTCTTGTTTCTCAAGGAATATTGGTTGATTTTTCTTGCAAAGCCCTTATTTGTGTTAATTGAGGCAGCTTTGCTATCTCCGGGCCAACGAAGACTCCCAGCTTGCGAATCCAGCTATTTTGTGCTGTGTGGCAGTGAATCTTTTTCCTGAATCCAGTGGGGGCGATCGCTTCTCTCCGATAATTCCCATAACGGCCCATTTTGTATAATTCAGAACATATGTGTCACTGCTAATAATTTAAACATAGCACAATTTTAAACTGTTTTTCCTCCGTCGATTGTTCCTAATATCCCACAAAGAGGATAAATAAATTAACTCTGTATACCCGATTTTTTTGTCTATTTTGCCTTAGCTATTTGCATTAGATAGCGATTCTATGTAGCCCTATTTGCTGTCACTTAAGTTAAAATTAACTATAGACCAAGCTGATAAGCTTACGTGATAAAATACTAATACCATTTTTTTAAAGATGTGATAGAGATAAAGAATGTAAAATCCAAGACCATCCGGTGAGAAAACAAATGACGCG
>NZ_JAUBQS010000135.1:0-4087 GCF_036701355.1 Microcoleus sp. Pol12B3 | reverse complement strand
TAAAGATGACGATATCTTGCTGGGTGAAGATGGGGACGACTACATTTTAGGCAACTTAGGAAATGACACAATTAATGTCGGAAACGGCAACGATATTGCCTTTGGTAATGAAGGTGCAGACCTGATTTTTGGTGAGTCGGGACATGACACGCTGTACGGAGGCAAAGAAAACGACAGTCTCGATGGCGGTGAGGGCAACGACTTGCTGTTGGGTGGCAATGAAAACGATGTGCTCTGTGGCGACATCGGTAACGATACCATCTACGGCGGCAAAGGTAATGATATTCTCAGCGGTGGCAGCGGTGCCGATTTCCTTTCCGGGGATGTTGGGGACGATACATTGACGGGAGGTTCGGGAAATGATGTGTTTTTCCTCAATCAAAGTGTGGGTAGCGACATCATTAATGATTTCCGCAAGGGAGAGGATTTAATTGGGTTAAATTCTGGTTTGAGTTTTAATCAACTCAGTATTACTTCCAGCAACAATCAAACTTTGATTACTGTGACGGATACCAATCAATTGTTGGCGAAGCTTAACAATATTACCCCCGGTATTCTTACCGCTAGCGATTTCATTACTCTGTAGTTATCATACTAAATCCGGTTTGGCTATATCCTCGATCGTTCTGGGTATGCTTCGTCGGTTGAAACCGCTACTAAACAAACGAAGTCCGCCTCTGCAGACTGAGAGATAAAGGGAGTAGTTACGCCGGATTTAGTATTATAGTATTTTTCAATAAAAAGCAGCCAAGCATGATAAATATCCTCTAATCTTCTGATGCTATAGCCACACATATTAATCTCTTTTTCCTAATAAAGCGGACTTGATATTATTCCGTTTTAATACGATCGCACAAATGTCTGTCCTCCTCCTTGACTTCAGCATTAGTTCGCAAATAATCCCGGACACGATCGCACGCATAAGCCAGTTCATCGAGTTTGAGAATTCCCTCTAGATCCCATAAAATCACCGTGCGATCGTCCCCAACAGAAGCAATCTGTTTGCCATCGGGACTAAACGCCACCGCCCAAACGTTCCCTTCATGTCCCGTTAGCGTCGTTATTTCTGTCCCGTCGGTTTTCCAAAGTTTGAGTGCGCCAGTTGAGCCTCCCCCCACCAGCATTTGACCGTCTGGACTGAAATCAACCGCCATCATGCCTCTAGTATTTCCCTTGAGGGTTTTGAGCAACGCGCCATCACTCGTCCAGAGTTTAATCGTGTCATCCCTGCTGGCAGTTGCCAAAGTGCGACCGTCTGGACTGATGGCAACTTCCCAAACAGGGCTGCGATGGCCCTCTAGAGTCTTGGAAAACCTACCGTCAAGACTCCACAACCGAGCAGTGCTGTCGCTACTAGCTGAAAGCAGCCTCTGTCCGTCAGGGGTAAAGTCCACATCGTAAACCCTAGCCCGATGCCCTGTGAAAGTTTTCAGCAAAGTGCCGTCTTTGTTCCACAGTTTCACGGTTTTATCGTTGCTAGCAGAAGCCATTAGCCGACCATCTGGACTTGGGGAGATATCCCACACTCCAGCTTCATGACCTGTTATGGTTTTCAGCAGCGTCCCGTCGAACTGCCAGAATTTAATTGTTTTATCTTCACTAGCGGTAGCAAGGAAAGGTGCGATCGCAGGATTGGTACCAGAGAGGAAAGCAACGGAGCGAACGGCAGTCTCGTTTCCGGCAAAAGACTTCAGCAACGTGCCGTCTCGCGCCCACAGTTTGAAGCTGCCATCCGAACCGGCGGAGGCTAGCATTTGACCGTCCGGGCTGAAATCCACATCCCAAATCGTGCCACCATGTCCGTAAAGGACTTTCGAGAAGGGGTTTGTCGGATTCCAGAGTCGAGCTGTATTGTCGTCGCTAGCGGAGACAACCATTTGACTGTTGGGAATAAAAGCAAGCCCGCGAATTCCAGATTGATGCCCTTTGAGGACTTTCAACAGCGTCCCGTCCGGCTTCCAGAGGTTGATAGTTTGGTCGGCGCTGGCGGAAGCAATGACATCGCCTGCTGTGCTGATGGCGACTTCAAACACTTCCGAACTGTGACCGCTAAGAGTTCGTAGCAGGGTTCCGTCTGGTTGCCAGAGTTTGACAGTGTTGTCAGCGCTGGCAGAGATAATGGCGGGACGTTTGACGCCGCTATTGTCTGCAACTAAAGCGAACTCAACGTCCCAAACGCTTGCGCTGTGACCTTCTAGGGTTCTCACCAGTTCGCCGTCGAGAGTCCAGACTTTGACCGAATTATCTGTGCTGCTAGAGGCGAGGAGGTTTCCATCCGGGCTAAAGGCAACACCCCAAACTGCACCTTGATGTCCGCTCAGGGTTTTGAGCGGTTTGCCATCAACGCTCCACAGTCGAATGGTGCTGTCTTCACTGGCGGAGGCGATGCGCTCACCGTCTGGACTCACGGCGATCGCCCATATCGCAGCCTTGTGTCCCTGAAAGGTTTTGAGCAGTTTGCCTTCCCGACTCCACAGATAAATGTTGCCGTCCACGCTGGATGTTACCAGGCGCTGGCTGTTGGGAGTAAAACGGAGGGCGTAGACGCTGCTGATTGTGTGTTGGAGAGTATGCAGCAAGGTACCATCCCGTTGCCAGATCTTGGCTGTTTGGTCGCCGCCTCCGGTAGCGATGAGTTGACCGTCTGGGCTGATATCAACTGCCAGAACCGGGCTGGAATGCCCCAACAGGCGATTGAATTCTGCCGTTCCATAGATGGCTTGTTGCAGCACTTGTTGAACTTGAGATGGCAACTGGGGGCTGGAATTAGCTAGGCTGTCGATCCTGCGTCTGGCTTTGATGGCGCTCACGAGGGCATCTAATCGCTGTTGGGAAGCGAATTGCCCTGCTGATGAGGAGGATAGAGCTTGAATTTCGCTGATTCTGGCTTGCTGCTCGCTGGTGAGGGCGTGATGATATTGCCAAAGGGCGAGAATGCCAAAGGCGATCGCAACTATTAGCACTCCGCTGAGCGCCCCAAGAAATCTTCGCTGCCGCTTCGCTGTTTCTCGCTCTAAAACTAACCGCTTGCGTTCTTCTGTGAGTCTGGCTTCAACTTCTCTGAGCCTCGCTGCTTCCAGCGCTTGCTGCACTTCCAGCCTGTCTAATTCACCAGAAGCGGCTAAAAAGTGATAATCCAAACCGCTCAAACTTTTTCCCTGGGCCCAGTAGGAAGCGTCTTTTAACGATTGTCCGCGCAACAATCGCGATTCATCGGTTTGTTTTGAAGCGATCCAAGCGTTGAAAGCTTGGGAGTAAGGACGCAGTTGCTCTAACTGTTTTTCTACCCATTGTAGGTGAAACACTCCTTGATAAATCGGGTTGCTTACATTTAAAAAACCTTGTTTTTTTACTACCAAACCTGACAGCAGCAATTCGATCTGCTCTCGACTATCATCCGCTTCAATTTCACCAGCTTGTAAGAGGTTTTGATAGATACCTAAGCTACGTGCAGTAAGTTGTTCGTTGCCAATAATGCGATCGCGGATTGTCTTTAAATGCTCTGGATCATCTTGCGATTCCCATTGATGGATGATGTTTTCTCTCACCAACGATTCCACAAAAAATCCCTCCGTTCCCGGTGGTATTTTTAAATCACCGCTGTGGGCTTTCCGCGCCATTTTCACTACTAATTCACATAGTTTTTGCGTTAAAAAGGGCTGTCCTCCCGTCCAATATAAGATTTCTTTGAGAACTGCCTGTGGATTGGCTATGACCTTTTCTAACCCTTTCGCTAATGGTTGCGCTTCTTCTAAGCTAAATCCTGACAAATCGATCGCCACTCCGATATTAAAAGGTGTCCGATTTTTATCGGCGATTAAATCGCTGGGTGTAGCTACTCCGAAAAGGGCGAAGGTAATCCGGTTGTATTCTGGATTAAGGGCTCGTTGGTTATAACAATAACGGATCAAGGCAAAAAAATCATCTACGGGAAAATCTAAACTTAAAATACTATCAATCTCATCGACAAATATAAAAATTCGAGTCTCCGGAAATTTCGCTAATAATATCTCTTCAATAAATTGACTCAATCTTTGCAGGAGAGAAACTTCTTCTTGTTCTTGCCACCAGGTTTTTAAATTGACTT
>NZ_JAUBQS010000134.1:0-4144 GCF_036701355.1 Microcoleus sp. Pol12B3 | reverse complement strand
ACTGTCACCAACCTAAAAAGCCTTCTCTTCAGTTAGACTGGCTTTTGCGTCCTTCGGCTTAACCCGAACTGACGTTAAATACTGTAAAATCCCAGACCATCCTGTTAGAAAACCAATGACATGATTTGTTAAATATGATAATATTTCCTGAAGTTTTACACGGAGTTCGTCAAGATTAATGAAGACTAACTTAGCTAAAAACCCTTTGATGTATTTCCATAATCTTTCTGTTGGATTTGCTTCAGGACAATGAGGAGGTTGAAATAGTAAAATAATATTGTCTGGTAATTCAGATGTGATTAAAAGATGACCTGGAGCATTATCGACTTGAATAATATGCAATTCATCGGGATATTGAAGCGACCTGAAAGGGTGACAAAAATCGCTACAATACAGTTCTGATAAGCTTTGCTGCCATTTTACCTATTTGATAATTTGACCGTTTATTGGGGTGTAAACTAATATATTCTCTCACTTATTTTTGACAAATATCCATAAAGATTACCCAGTTTTTCGCTCGCATACCCACTTGAAATGTACTGTGCGAACGATAAATACGTTTGGGTTGTTTGGGACGAGCTACATATTTTTGCACTCCCATTTTTTTGACTAATTTTCCTTCAATAATTGTCGCTGTATAAGCAATGCTTACTAACAACATTAAGGTCAATAGCCTGGGTTCTGATACTTGGGCATCTTCAATGTTATAGCCACCGTTTTTATAATCTATAAACATTTTTTCTATATCAAATCTTTGTTTATAAGCGCTTATAGCAGCTTTTAAAGTTTTTAATTTAGTTAATATAAACCATCCTTCTTTGACTGTGACTCCGCGATATTTTCCTTTCCATTTACAAGCGACGTTAGCTTTAAATCCTTTAAATTTTGTCATTTTGGTTCCGGATAAAAATAAAGACATTTCCGGTCGAATTCCTAAATTTTTTAATTCTACCCACATTTCTCCTTCCCGGAGAATGTATTCGGATTTTTTCAACCTCAGACAAAAATTCACTTTTTGTTCGTCAAGCCAGTTCCCTAAAATAACCGAACAAAATTCTCGGTCTCCTAAAATGACTATTCGATAGTTTCTAATGATTGGTAATATTTTGGTGAAAGCGGCTTTTTGTTGCTGAAAATTACTATTTCCTTTTTTCGGTAAGAGCTCAAAATATAGAGGAATCTCTCTTTTGTCCCAAATTATACTGATTCTTAGAAAATTAAACTGGCTTCATTTAGTTCTATCAATGGCTATATGAAGACTATCAGTAGGGGGAAAATAAAGATTTAATAAATCTGTAATAAGAACCCGCCAGATTTTTTCCACAGTCTGTTGAGGAAGCATCAGAAATCTTTGAATTTTTTTACGACGACTTTCATAAGTGATAGGTAATGGTAAGTCAGAGGCGAGTTTCCCTAACTCTACATATCTTTGGGCTTGAATGACGATTATTAAGAGCTTTAACATCAATAATTCAGCTAGACTTAAATACTTTCTAAGCTGAATCATATAAAATTCAGGAATTTTAAAATTCATTGTCATTAGCTTTTGGTTATTAAGAATTTATCAATAACTTTTTGGCTGCTCAAGTAGGCTGAAACTGCCTAACAGTAAAAATTATAGTTTATATTGTCTCCCTTTTAGACAGTTAGCAAAAGCCATAGACTTTGCATTTAATGAAGTTACAGAGCAAAAATATTTGAGATTGGTTTACTCACTGCTGTTATTGTACCTCATCTTTTTGATAAAGGCTATATCTAAAAAATCTCACGAACAATCAAAATAAAATGTTTTCAAGCCTAGGCTTATCAAAATCTGTGTTTGAGTAAACCACTTATCAAAACTTACATTTTACCGAAACTTTATATCTCTTAATTGCTAGGGATGAGCCACCCCGAATTATTCAGCCCAACCTAAACCTTCAATAAATAGCGAATTTTTACCTGGCATATTTGCACTATTTGCGCTGCGCGGTCCCGAAAGATATAATTGCAGAATTGCCTAAAAATTTCCCAAGTCAACTTAAAATCAGTAGAGTGGCATTTACCTTAAAACTCCCTATGACAAAAGCCGAAATTAGCACCAAAAACATCACAGTTCCTAACGGGGATTTGCAAATAGCTGCATACCTAGCCCAGCCAGTCTCCCTAGGGCAATTTCCTGCTGTTATCGTAATTCAAGAAATCTTTGGCGTCAACTCGCACATCCGCGAAGTTACTGAAAGAATAGCAAAAGAAGGATATGTGGCGATCGCCCCAGCCATTTACCAGCGTCAAGCCCCCGGCTTTGAAACCGGCTACACGCCCGAAGCCATCCAAATCGGCAGAGAATACAAAGAAAAAACCACAGCTTCCGAACTTCTGGGCGATATCCAAGCCACTATCAATTACCTCAAAACTCTACCCTCTGTCAAACCAGAAGGTTTTGGCTGCATTGGTTTCTGCTTTGGAGGACACGTCGCCTACCTTGCCGCTACTTTGCCCGACATCAAGGCTACAGCGTCGTTCTACGGCGCCGGTATCGCCACCCAAACCCCCGGCGGCGGCACCCCCACGATCGCCCGCACAGCAGACATTAAAGGCACTCTCTACGCCTTTTTTGGTACTCAAGACCCCAGCATTCCCTTAGAACAAGTTGACCAAATCGCCACAGAATTGCAAAAACACAGTATTTCTCACCAAATTTTCCGCTACAATGCCGATCACGGCTTCTTCTGCGACCACCGCGGCAGTTACGACGCTACGGCAGCAGCCGACTCGTGGGTGCAGGTGAAGCAGCTATTTCATCAGCAACTTCAACCAGCTTAGAGAGTGGGAGATGGGGAGATAGGGAGATGGGGAGAGTGGGAAAATTTTTTCTACTGACGACTGCCAACTAAATTACTGACAACTGACAACTAAACTGACATGAATTCCAAATCTACAGGTTCTCAAAGCGCAAAACCATCCTTTTCAATGGATGATTTTGCTAAAGCCCTCGAACAGCACAATTACGAGTTCCAGAAGGGACAAGTAGTGCGCGGCAAAGTGTTCGAGTACGACTCAAACGGCGCGTATGTTGATATCGGTGGCAAGTCTTCGGCTTTTTTGCCGATCGAAGAGGCTGCTTTGAGAACAGTAACGGATTTGTCGGAAGTGGTTCCGCTGGACGAGGAACGGGACTTTTTGATTATCCGCGAACAAGATGCAGATGGCCAAGTTACCTTGTCTCTGCGGCAGTTACAAATTCAGCAAGCTTGGGAAGATTTAATTGATTTGCAGGAAACCGGTAAAGTTCTTCAGGTGCTGGTTACTGGGGCGAATAAGGGCGGCGTGACAGTAGATGTTCAGGGAATGCGCGGTTTTATTCCCCGATCGCACTTAGTGGACCGCGATAACCTAGAATCGCTGATCGGTCAATCTTTGAGCGTTAATTTTTTGGAAGTCGATCGCGAACGAGAAAAACTCGTACTTTCCCAGCGGATGGCGACTCAATCGAATGCCTTCAAGGATTTGCAAATTGGTCAGTTGGTGGAAGGAAAAGTCAGCAGCATCAAGCCTTTTGGCGTGTTTGTGGACTTGGAAGGAGTTAGCGGTTTGCTGCACATCAAGCAAGTCAGCCAAAAATATATTGATAACCTTGGCAAGGTGTTTGCTCCCGGTCAACCCCTGAAAGCGATTGTGCTTGACCTCGATGAAAGTCGCGGCCGGATTTCTCTTTCTACTCGGGTACTGGAAAATTATCCCGGGGAAATGGTGGATAAAATGGCGGATGTTATGGATACCGCAGAAGAGCGATCGGAACGTGCTCGCAAGACTCTTTCTTAAGTCTTGATATAATTACCACCCCGACTTATTTAAGAAGTCGGGGATCTAAGAGGGCGATCGTTTTACGTTTAATTAGCTTGATTTACTTATTTTGCATTGTACATCGACCTGACGGGGTGACAACCCCGTCAAAAGCTTGATAAAATCAAGGACATAGCCCTCAAACCCTTCTGAAAGAATGGGAGCTTATTGCGTCTAATTTTCATCAATTCCGCAATAGTTGCATGGCAAAAATCCATCCCTACTCCCTCCGCTTCGTTGCGCCCACAATTGACCATATAATCCAATCCAAAAACTACTATGACGGCGTTGCGCTCGTTTCCACTCAATCAGGCGACCG